>NZ_JBDNTS010000002.1:117941-193119 GCF_047719775.1 Liquorilactobacillus sp. | reverse complement strand
AATATATTATATTATTCATTTTTATAAAAAATATATGAAAAGAAAACACTAACTATCGTTAAAATAACAATAATTGAGAGTCTAAAAAAGCTGATAGAATATTGCTAACTGGTAATATAAAATGTATAATTTTGGTATTAAATAATCAAAAAAATTAAAAAGATACTTAGAAAACATTAAGAAAATGGAAGTGATATCTAATGGATATTTCAAATTTGTTAAAAAATTCACTGGATGCATCTGCTCTTAGATCTGAAACTATTTCGTCTAATATTGCAAATGTGAATACAAGCAATTACAAAGCAAAGCGAGTTGAATTTGAGAATCAACTGGCTTCAGCTTTAAATCTGGTTACAACAAAGGAAAACCATATAGGCGCAAATTCGGCAAGTCAAGCTCAAGTGAAAACTGATGATACAACTGCTGTTAATGAGAATGGTAATAATGTAGATCTCGATGTGGAAATGGTTAATCAATCAACTAACGAACTCTATTATAGTTCAGTAGTATCCCAACTAAACGGGCGCTATCAAATGCTTAATTATGTACTTAATAATTAATTCAAATTCAGGGGATGAAGTAGATGAGTGTATTTAACGGATTAGAAATAAATGCCAGCGGATTAGCATTGGAGCGATTAAAGCTTGACACTATATCAACTAATATTGCGAATGTAAATACGACACATACTGCAGAAGGTGGAGCATATAAGAGTAAAACTGTGCAGTTTAGTGAGAGCTTGAAGAATGCGCAAGCAGCTGGGGAATCCAACACAGGAGTAGGTTCACAAATGAGTTATGGGGTGAAGGTCACGGGATTGTCTCAGGATAATACAGACAAGGTGGAATATGATCCTACAAATGCTGATGCAGATCAAAATGGGTATGTACATATGTCCAATGTGAATTTATCGGATCAAATGGTTAATATGATTCAAACTATGAGAACGTATGAGGCAAACACCTCTGCAGCGGAGTCTAATAAAGACATCTTGAAGAAGGCACTAGAGATATCAAAGAGTTAGGGGGAATAAAATGGTAGGAATTAGCGGAGTAAGTGACTTAAACAACTATAGTAACTCTGTCCAAAAAATGACTGGATTGACTAGTCAGACAAGTAAGCTTGATGATGATTCACAAAGTGGAAAATCATTTAGTGATTATTTGACGTCGGCGTTATCGTCTGTTAGCCAAAATATGTCCAACATGGATCAGAGTTCAGCAAGTATGATTTCTGGAAACAACAGTAATTTAGGGGATGTAATGATAAAAATGACCGAGGCACAACTTTCTCTAGAAACGGCTGTTCAGGTTCGTAATAAGTGTATTGATGCTTACAATGACATAAAAAACATGCAATTCTAATTTTGGGGACAGCATTATGCGGAGGGAAAACTAAGTGTTGGAGAGAATTAAAGCATTTTTAGCAAGGTGTGGGGAAATATGGCAAGACCAAAGCCGAATAAAAAAAGTAGCATGGATATCTTCATTGGTCAGCTTATTAGTTGTTATCGGTGTTGTTACATATTTAACTACAAAAGTACAATATGGAGTTTTATTCACAGATTTGAGTGATGCAGATGCCGGCAGTGTTGTGGAAACTTTAAAGAGTGAGGACATTCCATATAAATTGGGAGATAGCGGAAAAACTATTTTGATACCTCAAAATAAAGTAGATCAAACACGAATTGACTTAGCGGTAGACAACAAGCTTCCAGATAGTTCTACTGGGTTCGAATTGTTTGATAATACAAGCGTTATGACGACTGACGAAGACCGCAAAGTTATGTATCAACGTGCGGTTACAGGTGAATTGGAGCGCGCAATTGAGTCACTTAACGAGGTTCAAAAAGCCAAGGTAATGTTAGTAATGCCTAGCCAAAGTGTATTTAGTGATAGTGGTAATGCTAAAAAAGCTAAAGCATCAATTGTATTGACACTAAAAAGTAGTGGTATCTCTGGGGAAGCTGTGCAAGGAATTCGCTCATTAACAACTGGGGCAGTGGAGGGACTTACGCAAGACAATGTCAAAATTGTTGATAACAATGGTAATCTTCTGACAAGTTCGGGTGGAAGCAATTCCTCAAGTGGATACAATACCAAGTATATGCGAATTGAAAAGGCTTATGAGAAAACGATGGAAGCCAAAGTAAAAAAACTTCTTACACCCATATACGGAACAAATAAAATTCGTGTTTCGATTGATTTAAGCTTGAATTTCGATTCTATAGAAAATAAAGCAACTACCTATAGTAATCCTAGCATTAGGAGTGAAGAAGAGCAGTCCACAGGAAGCGGTGCTGCTACAGCAAGCGGTGAATCGGCTAACAGTGCAACAAATGCAACTGCATCATCAAGCAGTTCAGATGCGGGTTCTTATAGTCGCACAGTAAATAATGAATTAAACACACAGGTTACTAAGACTATCAGTGCACCTGGAGCAATCAAAAGAATGACGACTTCTGTTATCGTTGATGGCAGTCTTTCACAGACTGATCAGCAGAAGATTCAAAGTGTTATCCAATCAGCTGTTGGTTACGATCAGGGAAGAGGCGACACAATTAATATTCAAGGAATTGATTTTGCGAAGAGAAACAAGGCAAGCAGTTCTAAAACAAAGAAAAAGACTGCCAAGAATAATTTCATCTGGGTGTATTTGATTGGTGCAGCCGGAATATTAGTGGTTGTTGGTGCTATTGTATTTACAGTTATGCGGATTAGAAGAAATCGAAATAATGAATACTATGACGATTACGATGTTACTGCGGAAGCAGATGAGGTAAAGCCAGATAATAATACTACTGAGGCAGTTGCAGAGGATACTAAACCCACAATTGATTTAGAAAAGAGAAAAGGCAAGGTAGCCGAAGATGAGAATGCAAAGGAATTTGCTGGTGAGCACCCAGAAGTTGTTGCAGAGTTGCTAAAAGCATGGATGAAAGAAAAATAGCAGGGGGAGAGTGACTATGGATTCAATGGATGGTATTAAAAAGGCAGCAATTTTGTTAATCTCGCTTGGCTCTGAGACATCTGCAAAAATAATGAAGCTGCTCCCTGATAGTTTTATCCAGAAAGTTAGTTATGAGATTGCTAACACAGATTTTGTTAGTCCTGAAGAACGATCTGGTGTGCTTAAAGAATTTATTGCAACTGCTGATGCACGGCAATATGTTATTGATGGAGGAATAGATTATGCAAGGGATCTCTTGAAGCAGGCTCTGGGTCCTCAAAAAGCAAAAGAGATAATTGATATACTAAATCAAATTCAATTAAAAGAAAGACCTTTTGAAATTGCCAGAAAAGCTGATACAGCACAACTAACTAGACTATTACAAGAAGAAAATCCACAAATAATTGCAATGATAATGTGTTACATACAACCTGATAAGGCAGCAGAAATGTTAGCACATTTTTCTGATGAATTACAGGTCGAAGTTGCAGAAAAAATCGGAACATTAGGTAGTGTGTCACCTAGAATTATCAAAAAAGTTGAGCATATAATGGAAAATAAATTTTCAACAACGGTGGATAATGACACAGAGAATATTGGCGGTGTCCACTCATTGGTCGAAATCCTTAATTCGGTCAGTCGAGGAACAGAAAAGAATATTCTTTCTGATCTGGAGAAAAGACAGCCTGAACTTTCACAAGAAGTTAAAGCCAGTCTCTTTACATTTGATGATATTGTCAGCTTGGGTAGCAAAGATGTTCAGAAAGTCTTGCGCGATGTTGAAAATTCTGATTTGTCATTGGCACTCAAGGGTGCTGCAGATTCAATTCGAGACTTTATTTTTGCGAACCTTTCTAGTCGAGCTGTTGAAAATCTGAAGGAAGAAATCGAATTTATGGGACCAACACGTCTTTCTGCTGTGGAAGAAGCACAGCAAAAGATTGTTGGAGTTATTCGTAGGTTGGATGAAACGGGTGAGATTTATATAGAAAGAGGCGAACAAGATGCGGTTATTGAATAAAAATCTTGTTAAAAGCAATATAACCTCAAGTACCGAAGAAAAAAAGAAAATTGTTACGAAGATGCCTGAGCCACGAAAAATTGACCCCAACTTGAATCAAGTAGGGAGCCAGCAACGTGAGAGTCTAGAAGTTTTAAAGGAAACAATTATCGAAAGTGCAAAAGCAGAAGCTAATAAAATTAGAGATACGGCTTATACAGTTGGAGAAAAAGAAGGATTTGAAAAGGGTTATCAAGATGGAAAGAATGAAGGTCAAAAAATAGCAGCTAGTTTAATAGAAAAGGCGCAGAAATCTTATCAAGATGTGGCAGCTGATATTAGGCTTTACGAACAGGATAAACATGATGAAATCTTCAAATTTGCAGTAGAGATGGCTGAAATAATTTTACGGCATAGGATAGATGAAGATGCTGGTGAGTTATTGGCGTTAGTAGAACCAATCTTTTTTAAGTTAGAAGAACCGGATCAGATTTTCATAATATCTGCTAACGAGCGCTATCATGATTTAATTGTGAAAAAGATGGAAGAAAAAAGAAGTGAAGTGAGCAGGTTGAGATATACAATCATTAATGATTCAAAAATGGGATTGTATGAAATTAATATCGAGTCTGGTGATTCACTGGAAACATTTGATTTAAAAAGTGAGTTGGCAAAATATATGACTAGTGTTAAGGAGCCTGCAAATGAGCTTTGAAGTATCTTTCGAGCACTATTTGGATCAAGCCAAAAAAAATGAATTTTTTTCGAGCTTTGGTAAGGTAAGCGAGGTCGTTGGGTTAACCATTCGTGTTACGGGAATAGATGTTTTTATTGGAGAAATCTGCAAAATTAAGAACAAAAATAACGATAAGGTAACGCTCACTGAGGTTGTTGGCTTTATAAAGAAGACGGTTTTATTGATGCCGTTAGATGAGCTTGGAGGAATCGGCCCAGGTTCGCTAGTAAAGGCAACAGGTAAAAGTTTGACAATCAAAGTAGGTGACTCTTTACTCGGACATACATTAGACGGACTGGGAAGAGTCATGGGAGACGAAAAAGGCAGTGATGAACAGCTCTTTGAATACCCAGTAATGAGAGAATCTCCAGACCCGTTTAAGCGTAAGAATATTGATACAATTTTGAGTACGGGTGTCAGAGCGATTGATGGAATGTTGACTGTTGGCGAGGGTCAGCGGATGGGTGTTTTTGCAGGAAGTGGCGTCGGCAAGAGTACATTACTTGGAATGATTGCTAAATATTGTCAGGCAGATGTAATTGTAATTGGCCTTATCGGTGAACGAGGCAGAGAGGTCAAAGAATTTATCGAAAAAGACTTGGGCGATGAAGGTTATGCGAAATCAGTCGTTGTCTGTGCTACTTCGGATATGCCACCACTAGTTAGATTAAAAGGTGCGTATGTAGCGACTGCAATTGCGGAATATTTTAGAGATCAGGGAAAGAAAGTTGTATTGATGATGGATTCAGTCACACGTTTTGCAATGGCGCAAAGGGAAATTGGATTGTCAATAGGTGAACCTCCAACAACGAAAGGCTACACACCTTCAGTTTTTGCGACGCTGCCGAAGCTTTTGGAAAGAAGTGGGATGTCGGAAAATGGTTCAATTACTGCATTTTATACGGTACTTGTTGAAGGTGACGATATGAATGAACCGATTGCGGACTCAGTTCGTGGAATCCTTGATGGACATATTGTTTTATCTAGAAAGATTGCAAGTAAGAATCACTATCCAGCAATCTCAATTCAAGATAGTTTGAGTAGGCTGATGAAATCCTTGATTACAAAAGAACATGAAAATGATGCAAAAGAGTTGCGGGAAAATATAACCGTGTATGCAGATGCAAAAGATTTGATTGATATTGGGGCATATAAGAATGGAGCAAATCCGGTTATTGATTATGCGGTTTCCTTACACCACCCAATTGAAGACTTCCTCTGCCAGTCTGTAGATGAGTATGAAGCTTTTGATAAAATGGAAGGGAAACTACATCAATTATTTGATCAATATAATCTCTAGAGAGCCGGGAAGAAAATGGGAAAATTTAACTTTACACTTGAAAAATTGCTCGATTTTAGAAGAGAAAAAGAAGACAGTTTAAAGCAAGAATATACAACCTTAGGCTCCAAATTATCTTTAAAAGAAAAAAGAATTGACGAATTATTATCAGAGAAGACGAGCTTGATGTACTTGATTGAACCAACAGTTGGAAGAATGCAGATTCAAAGAAATTATTTAGATGAAATTAATCAGCAAGTAAACAGACTGAGACTAGAAGCAGTAGAGCTGAAAAAAAGCCTTGCTGAGTTATTGGAACGATTGATTGGAGCGCAGCAGGAACGCAGAGTTTTAGAGAAACTTGAAGTAAAACAGAAGGATGAATTTGAAATAAGATTAGCACACGAAGAGCAGAAAGAATTAGATGAGTTTGCAAATCGTAAATCGTTGAAAGGAGGTGAAAATTATGGATAGTACTCTAATAACTAGTCGACAAGCAGCAATGACAGATACTGTAGGTGCTGGGAATACCAGTATTGCAAGTGATTTAATAGGAACTTCAGCGCAATTCACCAATCTATTGCAGCAAAAGTTAAACAGTAAGACTTTAATAGAAGGTTCCAGTGAGTCTAGTGCAAGTGTTGAAAGTTCAGTTGATGCAAAAAAATTCCAAGATAGTGAAGATTCAGCCAAGGATAAGCAAGTTGGAGAAGATAAGGAAAAGGATAAAAGTGATGATTTAAGCGACCTAACGCATGTAGATCCTGCGATACAAGAAGAAAAAGCTGTCTCGGTAGCACCAATTTTAAGTAAAGCAAATTCCAAAGATACTGAACAAATAGATAATGCTAGCTCTACAAGTGACAAAAATCCATCTTCAAATGTAATAGGTGTAGAAGATGATGCCAGCAATAAAGGGATTAAGAAAGCAATTAATAAGGATAAGGATTTATTAGAAATAGATTCCCAATTATTTACTGGAAATCTGCAAGGGTCAAACACGAATCCTGTAGTAAATAATCTTCAAGGTCTTAATGATGGTCGAAACGATATCAAAAGTGAGGTTGAAAATAATAACTCACTGGAGTTGACTGGCACAGATAACGTGCAGCAAATTGTTCCAGAAATACAAGGTAAAAATGATAACGTAGTAAATTTGGCACTTACAGACCAGATAGGTAGTCAAACCACAAACTTGGTGACAGAGAATAAGATTACACAAGAGCGCAAACCAGAAACGATACCAAAAATCAGTAATGCTGTGACAGACATAGAAGAAAATGAAACAACAGACACTAAAGAAAATTCGACTGTGATATCACTGGATAAGCAAAAGGAGAATATTAGCACAACTGCAGATTCCAATGTATTTGAAGATTTGATGCAAAGTCAAGGAGCTAACGTGGTACTGGAAAATAAGGTTATACAGGATCATAAAGTAGACTTTATCGCAAAGGTTAGCGATTCTGCAACTGTTCTGCAAAGCAAGACGGCTACAAGTATTGTGAAGACATTGCTGAGTGGGGAAAGTAAGCAAGTTACAGTTCAGTTGGAACCGGGAAGACTTGGGAAGATTGAAATTTCTTTGCAGTCAACGTCAAATGAAGTCAGCCTTAATTTTAAATTATCATCAAGTCATGCAAAATTGCTTATCAGCAGTATTTCAACACAATTGGAGCAGGTACTGAATGACCAGATTGCAACAGATAAGACAACAGACAATAAAATTACAGCATACCAAACAACAGCAAGTACTTTAGACGGTGCACAGTTTTCATTTGGACAGCATCAATTTGGACAACAGGCGAATCAAAATTCTTCTAAAACGAGATTTGCTGAACAATATCGGAATAATAAAATCGGGCAAGATGAAGCCAGCAATAAAAAGCAGGACAAAAAGCAGCAAAATGAAAAAAATATAATCAGTATTTTAGCATAAAGGAGAAATGTTCATGAGTTATGACTATACACAAGCCATTCCGTCAGTAGGAATATCAACGGAATATAGCGGTTCAACAAGTAAGACGAGCTTATCAATGGATGATTTCTTGAAAATCATGTCTGCTGCAATGCAGAATCCATCAATTGATAGTGATTCATCGAGTGGTAGCAGTAGCGGGACAGATTACGTCTCACAAATGGCACAGTTTGCATCATTAGATCAGTTAAATAATATTGGGAAAAGCCTAACCACTACGGTTATGGGAATGCAGCAAAACGAAGCATTTTCGTTATTAGGAAAAAATGTAAAGTTAACCGATGGGGGCACAACGGTGAGCGGAAAAGTGGATAAAGTTAAATTTTCAAATGGTTATGCAACTCTTGTGGTAAATGGAGATGAATACGAGATGGGTGCGTTAACGGAAGTGGATAATGATACAACAAATTAATGGAATTAGTAATAGTTCCAAGGGGATAAATAACGAAGTTCACGTAAATAATTCCAGTAAAAATAATGAAGACTTTTCAAAAATACTTGCAGATAAACAGGAACAAGTGAAGATTTCAAAGCATGCACGTCAAAGGTTGAGTGCACGTAATTTGGATCTGCAAAATAGTGACCTTTCCCATATTGGGCAGGCTATGAACGAACTGGATGAAAAAGGCAGCAAGGACTCATTGCTGTTATATAAAGATATGGGGTTAATAGCAAATGTTCAAAATAGAACGATTATTACTGCAATGAATGTCAATGAGATAAATACAGTTACAAACATAGATAGTACAAAATTTGTAAAATAATAGGCTGGACCTTATAAGGAAGCCTAATTAACTCTCTGACTGATTGAGGAGAGATTAACCTATAGGAGGAATTTTAAATGTTAAAATCGCTTTATTCTGGTGTTAGTGGTATGAAAGGTTTTCAAACAAAGATGGATGTAATCTCGGATAATATTGCTAATGTAAATACAATGGGTTTTAAATCAAGTCGTGTTATTTTTGAAGACTTAATGAGTCAAAATATGTCCACTGCATCATCTGCATCTAATAATTTAGGTGGTACAAATGCGAAGCAAATCGGACTTGGGGTTCAAGCTGGTTCGATAGATAAAGATACTTCGACAGGTTCACCCCAATCAACGGGACGAACACTTGACTTTTATATAAATGGTGGTGGATATTTCATCGCTCAAAACGAGAAGGGCGAGAACCTGTATACAAGAGACGGCGCATTTTCCAGGGATAATCAGGGGAATTTAACAACGAGTGATGGATTTAAAGTTATGGGCCGAGCAGCGACGACCCCACTAACAGAATATACAGACGGAACTAATACAGATAATGCACTTGCGGCTTCTGGAAGCCTATCCGCATTAACAATTCCAAGCACCATTACAGTTAATGGTCAGACGCTTAATTATGATTCTGTGTCGGTTGATCAGAGTGGTCTTGTTATTGGTAAATATGGTAGTCAGAATTTCGTGTTGGGCAAGGTTTCCTTGGCAACCTTTAATAATGCCGCAGGGCTTGAAAATGTTGGGGGTAACAACTTTGCAGTTTCATCGAACTCGGGGGCGGTTATCATATCAAATCCTGGGGATACAGGCACAGGAACTTTGGTGTCAGGTGAACTAGAGATGTCTAATGTCGATTTATCTAGTGAATTCACGGAAATGATTGTTGCGAATAGGGCATACCAAGCAAATGCAAAAACGATTACTACATCAGATGAAATGTTACAAACATTAATTAACTTGAAGCAATCATAATAACGAATGCTTGATTAATAATAAGGAGGACAAGGGTTGATTGAATTAGTAGGTCTAAATGGAAAAACATTTTTCCTGAATGCAGATTTAATTTTTAAAATCGAAGAAACTCCGGATACAATAATTACGCTTACGGATGATAGAAATATAATTGTAAAGAATAAAGCAATTGAAATAAAAAAATTAATAATAGAATATCGGAAAGAAATTCTTGTGGAGTCACAGAACTTAAACGCCATTAATAAGGAGATGTAGATAGTCACTCATGGCAAAAGAAAAAAGTGAAAAAAAGGGAAAAAAAGGGAAAAAATGGATTTTGTGGGTGTTGATATTACTTGTGGTGGCAACAAGCGGTGGAGTAGTTGGGACAGTCGTTACACCAAAGATAATGAGTGCATTAGGTTCGAAAAAAGAGACAGTTAAGCACCATGCTAAGACAGTTGTTTCGGGGAAGCAGCAGTTAGTGCCTGTTAAAAAATTTGTGATTAATTTGACTAATGAAGATGGATCGGATAATGCACAATATGCCCAAATCACCTTATCATTTTTAGTCGCAAATTCAGAGCAGAAAACCAAAGTTAAGAAGAATGTCGCAGTTGTCAGAGACAGTGTTATAAATGTTATTAGGCAAAAAAAGGCAAGTGATATTCTAGGATCTTCAGATAGCCTTGCGGGATTAAAAAGTCAACTACGGGACACTATTAATAAAGCGTATGGAACAAAGATAGTAGAAGATGTATTTATTACAAATTTGGTTATTCAATAGAAAAGGGAAAAGATGGATATATATATTACGGTTTTCAAAACAATTGTCTTTTTAATAATTATCATTTTCATGATTAATATTTGTTTAAAAACCCTGGGGAAATATACTAATCAGAGTAAAAAAAATTTTAGAATCATTCAAAAGATTGCAGTGAGTAAGACCTCCTCTATTGGAATAGTACAAGTTATCGATACTTACTATGTGATGAGTTTCTCAGAAAACCATAATGAGATTTTGAAAGAATTGAATGACTATGAAGTGGCCCAATTGTTGGACTCGTTGGAAAATGCTAAAAGCAGCGAGCACAATAGTAAGGATTTCAAACAAATTCTTCAAGATATGAGTGATAAGATTCAAGCGCTTAAGAAGAGGAAAAGATAATGAAGAAGAAAATTGCCATGGGGTTAGCCGTAATTAATATCTGTTTTTGGAAACTGTTCCTATTTCCTACTACGGTTTCTGCTATTAGTACCAAAGATATTACGTCGACTGTTAATAATTTACTGAATAATAATTCAAGCTCTACTACTACCGTTAATACCTTTATCTTGTTGACTTTGTTATCGATTACTCCGATCTTGTTAGTAATGATGACGTCTTTTACGAGGATTATAATGGTACTTTCATTTGCAAGAAGTGCACTTGGAACACAGCAAAATCCACCCAACCAGGTGTTGCTTGGACTAGCTTTATTCCTAACATTTTTTACAATGCGCCCGGTTTATACAGATATTTACCAGGATGCAATCAAGCCGTATAACCAAAGTGAGATAACGCAGCAGCAGGTATTTGACCGCTCAGAGGACCGAATAAAGGAATTCATGTATGGTCAGACAAGACAAAAGGATATCCAGCTTTTTGTTGATGTGTCTAAAGAGAAAGTTAATACTAAAAAGTACAAAAATATACCGTTGACGATAATTACCCCAGCTTTTGTGATTAGTGAGCTGCGCACAGCTTTTAGTATAGGATTTCTGTTGTTTATCCCATTCTTGATTATCGATATGGTAGTCTCAAGTATTTTGATGTCAATGGGAATGGTGATGTTATCACCAGTCATGATTTCGTTACCGTTTAAAATTCTGTTGTTTGTACTTGTGGATGGCTGGTACTTACTAGTAGAGTCACTAATCAAGAGTTTTTATTAGGGAGTTAGGTAGATTTTATGACAATCGAAGTAGTTTTACAGGTTATTAGGGATGCTTTTATTAGGATTATTTTAATTTCAGGTCCAGCAGTTGGAATTGGAATGTTAGTTGGGCTAATAATTAGTATCTTTCAGGCTACTACTCAGATTCAAGAGCAGACCCTGAGTTTTGTACCGAAGCTGGTTGCGATTTTAATTACTCTGATTTTGGCAGGCAACTTCATGATAACAATTCTTCTTGAATTTACGAAGAATGTATTCAAGATGATTTCAAAGTTGTGAGGTGGTCAAATGGTCGTGGTTCAGGTAGGAGCGCTTCTATTGTGCAGGGTGATGTCATTTATCGTGATTTGTCCAATCTTTTCACAGAAGGGTTTTCCTAATTTTGCAAAACTTGTCGTAGGAGGAAGCTTAGCGATTTCAGCCTACCCTGCAATTACAGAATATAAAGAAATTACTAACATGGTACTTTTGGGAGAAGTGGTCATCAAAGAAGTCCTCTTTGGATTAGCAATGGGTTATCTAAGCCAGCTTGTTTTTAGCGGAGTTATGATGGCAGGCCAGATGATTGATTTTCAAGTGGGATTTTCTATGGCACAAGCATATGACACTATGACAGATGTTCAATCTGCCCAGTTCAGTAAGCTTTATTACTGGTTGACAGTTTCCGTCTTCTTTATGCTCGATTTACAAAATCTAATGATTTATGGGGTTATTAATTCTTTCAAGATTGTTCCGCTAGGCACTGAGAATATAAATGGAGCATCAGTAGATGGGGTTGTTCAGTTATTTGAGAAGACGGTCGAGATGTCGGTTAGTCTGGCAGCACCTATGGTAGTAGCTGTACTTGTGATTGATATTTTGTTGGGAGTTATCTCAAGATCAATTCCACAGATTAATATCCTAATGATGAGTCTTTCTGTAAAAACAATTGTTAGTATTGTAATTTTTTTACTTGCTTTATCAAGTTTGGCAAGCTTTTTGGGGAATAACCTTTCTGAGGGAATAGGGGACATGCTTGAGTTCATAAAATCTGTAAAATAGGAGATTAAGATGGCTGACAAAGATGGGAAAACAGAAAAACCAACTCCTAAAAGATTAAAGGATGCAAAGAAAAAAGGAGAAGTTCCCAAAACACCGGAGTTGAATATTGCGATCTCCTTATTAATTTTTGCATTTGTCATTCTTCCTCTGTGGGAATTTATTCTCAAGGAATTCTTACCCTATTTGACACAAATGCTTGAACAAATTGCAGATTTTAAGGTCGAGATGAATGATCTGCCGCGAGTAGCAGTTCAAGCTGTGCTAATGATAATTTTACTAGCAAGCCCATTTATGCTGATCAGTATTTTTCTTGGATCATTTATTAATATCCTGCAAGTCGGATTGTTGTTTACATGGAAGCCACTAAAACCCGATTTTAAAAAATTAAATCCGATTAATGGGTTTAAACAAATGCTAGGTCTGAGATCATTGGTTAATGTGGCAAAAACACTTGCGAAGTTAGGGATTATCATTTATCTCTGCTATCAGCAATTCATGTCGGAAATTCCAACAATAATTAATTTGAATGATGTAGGAGTTCAAAAAATACTTTATTTTGTCTTAGATTTTACTAGGTCATTAATTGAAAAAATATCTTTCTTTCTCGTAGTTGTTGCAATTTTTGATTATGGGTATCAAAGATATACGCACTATAAGAGCTTGCGAATGACTAAGCAAGAAATTAAAGATGAATTCAAACAACAAGAAGGAGATCCAAAGGTCAAGGCACAGCGAAAAGCTAGGTATCAGGCGATGTCGCGCAATGCAATTTCAAAGGTCAAGGAAGCAACTGTGATGGTTACAAATCCGACGCATTATGCAATTGCAATCAAGTATGATCCGCAAAAGGAAGGGATTCCACTGCTTTTGGCAAAAGGTGCGGATGAATTAGCACAGCGAATGAAAGCAGAGGCCAAGAAAATGCATGTACCAATGATTGAGAACAGGCCTGTTGCCAGAGCCATCTTTGCTAAGGTCGAACCTGGTGAATTTATACCAGCAGAGATGTATGAATCAGTTGCAACAATTGTAGCACTAGTTTACCAGTTGGAAGAGAAAGAAAAAAATAAGATTTAGATTGAGTTTTGGGGGATTAGTAGATAAATGGGTAAAAAGAGGCTTAAGAAGAAAAGAACATTAAATTATGCTGATGTGATTGTTTCGTTCTTAGTAATCAGTATTATCGGATTAATAATAATACCGCTGCCCGCAATGGCATTGGATATACTAATTGTTATTAACCTAGCAGTTGCAATCAATATTTTACTTATTACACTATTCACTAAGAGTGTTCTAGAATTTACGACTTTCCCAACATTGTTATTAATTACAACAATGTTCAAGCTTGGTTTGAATATGTCTTCAACTCGTTTAATACTGACTGAGGGTAATGGTGGAAATGTAATTGCTGCCTTTGCCAATGTTGTGGCAGGCAGTAATTATATTGTTGGAATTATTTTATTCATTATTATTATGGTTGTACAACTAGTGGTTGTGACTAATGGTGCAGGACGTGTTTCTGAGGTTTCTGCAAGATTTACGCTTGATGCGATGCCAGGAAAACAGATGGCGATTGATTCTGATTTGAATTCTGGGTTAATAAATGAAGAACAAGCTAGAAATCGCAGAAAGGATTTACAACGAGAAGCCGATTTTTATGGTTCGATGGATGGAGCCAGCAAGTTTGTTAAAGGTGATGCAATTGCAAGCATTATGATCACCTTGATCAATCTGATAGCAGGGACCATTATTTTTACCATGAAAGGTGATTTATCGATAACCGATGCGTTAGCTCAATTTGGGAAATTGTCAATCGGTGATGGCTTAGTCAGTGCGATTCCGTCGCTGTTGATTTCAATTGCATCTGGGATTATAGTTACTCGTTCAGATAACAATAGTTCTTTTGGTTTGGATATTTCGTCTGATGTCGTAAGATATCCTATCTTATTTAGAATCGTCGGTGTAATTTTGTTGATACTGGCAATAGTGCCAGGTTTTCCTTTCCTACCTTTCTTATTTATTGGGATTGGAATGTTTGTTGCAAGTATGGTTATTAAACAAACAGAACAAAAAACAGCAATTAGAAAAAAAGAAGAAGAACAGAAATTGGCGTTGAAACGCAAGAAAAAGGAACAAGAAGAAGATGAGTCGGTCTCCTCTTTTCAGGTTGAACCCATTGCAATTGAAATTGGCTATGGATTGATTTCGTTGGTGGACAGTACGATTGATAACAGCTTAATGAGCAGAATAGTTGCTATTCGCAAACAAACAGCCAGAGAACTTGGAATCTTGGTACATCCAGTCAGGATACGAGACAACTTGTATCTTGAGTCGAATGACTATTCTATTAAAATTAGAGGAAACGAAGTTGGAGCGGGTCAGATTTACGCAGATAAGTTGATGATTATCAGTCCAGATGATGAACCGTTCCCATTCAAGGGTATTCCGACAAAGGAACCAGCATTTAGTATTGATGCAATGTGGATTGATCAAAAAGACAAAGAAGCTGCTGAAGTTCAGGGATTTACGATCATTGAACCTTTGACAGTAATTGCCACACATTTGAAAGAAATAATTTTTGGTAATGCACCAGAACTTCTTGGTAGACAAGAGGTTCAGAAGTTATTAGAAGGAATAAAAGATCAGAATAATGTCGTAATAGATGAATTGATACCGGATATTTTACGCTTGGGAGAAGTTGAAAAAGTTTTACAAAATTTATTGGAAGAAAAAATTCCAATTAATGACTTGGCAACAATTCTGGAAACCTTGGCGGATTATGGATCAGTTACAAAAGATACAGAGGTATTAACTGAATATGTAAGACAAGCGCTAAGAAGAACAATTGCTGCTAAGTACGCTGATGAGCAAAAGAATATTAAAGTAGTAACAATTCATCCGAAGGTGGAGGAATTAATTACGCAAAGTATTCAAAAAACGGCTACTGGCTCATATCCGGTGTTGAAGCCAGATTCAGTCAATCAAATTCTAGAAGCTATTAACAAGATTCAGCAGGAACTGACACTTAAGAATATTGAGTTTGTAGTATTAACTTCTCCCAAAATCAGACTGGCCTTTCGAAAGTTAGTTTCCTTTAATTTTCCCAATATGTCGATTTTGTCTTTAAATGAAGTCCCTAATGAAATTTCGATTGAAACTGTAGGAACAATTAATGTTTAAAAATTTTTGATGAGGGAGGATAGAGATAATATGTATGAAACTAGCACTGAAGATGAAGTCTTGAAATATCTTCCTTTAGTTGAAAGAGTTGCTAAAAGAGTTCCGATTAAAAGTACTGAGTATGAATATAGCGATTATTATAATATTGGTGTGATCGGTTTGATCGATGCTTTACACAAGTTTGATTCTACGAAGAAAGTTCCTTTTGAGAGCTATGCGGCAATCAGAATCAGGGGCGCAATTATTGACGAAGTTCGGAAACATTCAAGAATCTCAAGATATAAGATGGTTGCGATTAATGATTTTTGCAAGGCAAAACAGGTTCTCGAACAGGATCACAAAAGGGAAGTCTCTGACAGTGAAATCTGTGAAAAAATGGGAATATCCATTACACAATTGAATGAGATATATGAAAACATTCATTATTTGGCTAGTATTTCTCTTGAAGGAACGATCTTCCCTACAGAAGGAGAAGGGGGAATCTCGCTAGGAGATATTATTCCTGACAAAAGTGGAACTAATGCTGAACAAAAGTTAATTGGAGAAGAACGTGAAATGGCTCTTACAAGATGTATAAGAAAGCTAAATGAGCGTGAGCAACTAATCTTGAGCTTGTACTACAAGGAGGAAGCAACTTTAAAGGAGATTGCTGCAATTTTAGATATTTCAATTGCGCGCGTTTCGCAGATCCATGGGAAAGTAATTGCAAAGCTAAAATTATCGATGGAGGATGAATTGTCATGATACGAGGGTTAGATACGATAGAGCAAAGTCTAGATGTTTTACTCAAAAGGCAAGAAAATACTAGTGGAAATATCGCTAATGTCAATACAACAGGGTATCAGGCAAAACAGCTATTCCAATCAACATTAAAAGAGGTGCAATTTGAAAATCACCAAGGAGGCGCAACAGTTTCTGAAAGACAAAACATTGGTGGATTTACATTTGGTAATGCTATTGATGGTTCTTATATTGATAGTAGCAAAGGCACAATGAAAGAGACTGGGAGAACGACCGACTTTGCGATTAATAGCAATGGATATTTTACAGTTAGAATGAATGATGGTTCACTTGCATATACAAGGAATGGAAATTTCAAGCTTAATAATCAAAATCAATATACAACGCAAGAAGGCTATCAAGTTGTGGGAACGAATGGACAGGCGGTTAGTGCAAGTGATGATCCGTCTTTTAGGATAGCAAGCATTGCTAATGAACAGCAGTTAACGGACGCAGGGAACGGCTATTATACGACTAATCAAAATGTGCAAGTTGATACGAATCCTAATGTGATGCAAGGTTACTTGGAGCAGTCGAATGTTTCGATGTCAGATGAAATGGTAACGTTAATGCAAACAGGTAGAGAGTTTGAAGCTAATCAAAAGGTTTTGAGTTCAACCAATGAAACGCTAGATAAGGCAGTCAATAGTTTAGGGAAGGCATAGAGGTTGATTTAGATGAATATTTCGGGTATTTTAGCGATTAATAAGTCTGGGATGAATGGCTTACAAAATAATATGGACAACATTGCAAATAATATTGCAAATTCAGATACAGTTGGCTATAAGAATAGGGACACGACTTTTCAAGAGTTAGTCAATAATCAGACAACAACGCAAGAAACAAATCTAATATCTGGAACAAATCTTGGTTTAAATACTGGAGTAGCAGTCAATGGTGAATCAGTTAACTTCACGCAAGGGAGCTTGCAACAGACTGGGAGTGCAACTGATTTTGCGATACAAGGGCAAGGTTTCTTTGGGGTATACGGGCAAAATGGTGAATTATTGCTGACACGTGATGGTAGCTTTAAACGCGATAGCACTGGACAGTTGGTGAACGCAAGTGGGAATAAAGTGGCTGTTGATGCAACTGTGCCTGAAACGAATTGGCCCAAGGGTGATTTGAGTGTTGCTAGCGATGGCAGTATAAGTATTGTGAACAATGGAAACAGCACTTCGGTGGGAAAACTAAGAATGTATTTACCGCAAAATAATGAAGATTTAGTGAGTGTTGGCAATAATAATTATACTGTTACGAATGAGAATCAATTGCAGGTGATGACAAATGCAAGTGTCAAGCAAGGGTATTTGGAAACTTCAACTGTTGATTTAGCAAGCTCGATGACGGACATGATTGCAACCCAAAGAGCATATCAGATGAATGCCAAAGCACTTCAGTCAACGGATGATATGTTTGAGGTAATTAACCGCTTAGCCGATTAATATTGTAAGAGGTGAGACATCAATTGATAGAAGCGAGAAAAGTTTCAAAGATATATAAGGGGAAGATTCATGCTTTACAAAATATTAACTTTTCAATTAAGCAGGGTGAATTTGTCTATGTAATTGGTGCTAGTGGAGCAGGAAAATCAACCTTGCTGAAGCTTTTGTATCGTGAAGAAGAGCAAACTTCTGGAAGTATTAAGATAGGAAATACTTTTGTTAACCGAATCAATCATAAGCAGCTCTATCTTTTAAGAAGACAGCTGGGGATTGTAATGCAAAATGACTTGTTCTTATCCAAACGCACAGTCTTTGAGAATGTTGCAGTGTGTGTTGCAGCTGTGAGCGATGCTAATGACAATGAGGTAATGGTGAGAACAAATGATGTCCTGGATGTTGTGGGTATGCTCAACAAGAGTGATAGAAAAATTAACGAATTATCAATTGGTCAGCAAAAGAGAGTAGCAATCGCTAGAGCAATTGTCAATTACCCAGCGATTGTTCTGGCTGATGAACCAACAGCAAACTTGGATTCAAAAGCTGCATTAGAAATAATGAAGCTTTTTTTTAAGATCAATAGTATGGGGACAACAGTCATTATGGCAACGCATGATAGTACTATGGTAAATACGGTGCGCGAAAGGGTACTCGAATTAAGCAGTGGGGAATTGATTAGAGACGAACAAGGCGGTGGATACACTAAATATCCTGATAATAAAGACGTGTATATCTGGTAATGAAGTCTTAATAATTTCAATAAATTTCCGATATGAAAAGTATAGAGTTGCGTAAGTTTTTAACTAATCTTGCTCGAATCTAAATATATGTTGTTCATGTCGGAAGGGGTATTAAGTAATGACCAAGAAAAGTTTAAAGAAAGTCCCTAAGAGAACCGTAAAGTTGAAAATAGGTGCATTTAAGCCAATTATTTTCACCTTGCTTGTATTAATTATTGCCTATTTAATGCTGGTTAGCGGGAGTACCGATACTGCGATCAGAACTAAATTTTTTATTTTTGCAGTAGTTGTATTGGTGTTGCACCTGATTCTGTGTGTTGCCTTGAATTATATTGCAGCAAACCCTTATAAGAGAGAGCTTGAATATGTCCATCAGAAAATCAATCAGGTTGTTTCAGGAGATTTCTCCAGCCTAGATGATCTGACACCATCAAAAAAAGACGATCCAGCGATTTCTAAAATAAAAGATGATGTGCACAGCTTTGCGAACACTTTTATGGCCGTAATCATTGGAATGAAAAGTGAAAGTACAAAAATGAGTGGAATGGCACAAAATCTTGTTAAGGTTCTTGAGGATGCAAATAGTTCAGTTGCTGGTGTCAAAACAACAATGGGAAACATTTCGGAAGCTTCAGGTTCACAGGCTGCAGAAGCCGAACAGACATCGAATGACATGCAAGAACTCTCTAACAAAATAGAGAAAATATACAGTGAGATTGAATTAATGAATGGGTATGTTGAAGAATCAAAGGAGACGAATTCGAGCAACTCAACCATGATGGTTCAAGTATCAAGTAACTGGGAAGAAGAGCGCAAGGCACAAGCACAATTAGTTACAGAAATGGATGAAATGAATAAGGATATTCAGAGTATTGGCAATATTGTTGCATTGATCACGGATATTTCTGAACAGACAAACCTCCTAGCACTCAATGCCTCAATTGAAGCAGCAAGAGCAGGGGAAGCAGGACGGGGCTTTGCGATTGTAGCTGAAGAGGTCAGAAGTCTTGCAGAACAAAGTAGCGAGTCAACAAAGAATATTAGAGAGATAATCACACTGATCAGAAATAAATCAGAGCATATGGCCTCTTCTTTAAATATTTCATATGAGAGTGGAGAACAGCAAACAAATTATATTGGTCAAGCAATTAATTCAACTGAACAGATCTCAGTCATAGTCAAGAAATTTGTTGATAGTATTCAGAAAATCGAAAAAAATGTATCAGCAGTAATTGAAGAGAAAAACATGGTTGGTCATTCAGTGGAGAATATTTCTTCAGCCATTTCTGATACATCGGCAGGAACACAAGAAGTAACTGCAAATATTGAGGAGCTTCAGTTGAATGTTAAGGAATTTGAAAAGAATGTCAGAGAGATTGAAGATATTGCAGATGTTCTGAAATTCCAAGTGGATAGTTTTAAACTTTAAAAAGGTTAATTTAAGGGAGATGGCTTTAGATGGTGGATCAGTATATTGTATTTAAAAGTCATGAGCAGATGTTCGCATTGCCAGTAAGCATAGTGAAAAGAGTAGTAGAATCTCCAAAGTTTATTGTGCTTCCGGAGGTACCCGACTATGTGCTAGGTGCAGTCGAATATAATGATACGATGGCGCCAATTATTGATTTTAAAAATAAGCTTTTTGGTGAAAAAGTTGAGGACAGCCCAAGCTCTAAGGTTATTTTGTGCAATTGGCAAGATAATTCGCTAGGATTATTGATTGAGGAAATAGTTGGGATTACAGAACTGACTGAGACAGAGTATGAGACCGAGATTGAAAAAGCAAATTTAAAAAGAGGTTATGTGGACAAGTTTTTGAAGCTCAAGGATGATATTGTGATTTCAATTAATTTAGCATATCTTTTCAATAACAGGCAAGAAGATCAAATAATGGATGCACTTGAAGAGACTGCGTCAGAAGGTACTTTTGATGACAGTACTAGGGAATGAAATAAAAGTTGGGATTGCGGAATATAAGTTAGGAACGGAAACAGAAAAATTGATAACTGTCGGTTTAGGTTCTTGTGTGGGGACACTTATCTATGATAAAAAGACAAAAATCGGTGGATTAAGTCATATAATGCTTCCAGATAGTGTGCCATTTGAAAATAAAGGCATACTTAATAATGCAAAATTTGCAAATTTAGCAATTCCAGAAATGGTTTCACAAATTAAGAAAAAATCACCTAATGCAGATTTGACTGCCAAAATTGTTGGTGGAGCTAACATGTTTAATTTCAATAATGGTTCTGGTTTGAGCATTGGGCAACGCAATGTGTTAGCTGTCAAGAGTTCTTTAGCTAGTTTAAAAATCCCAATTATTGCAGAACATGTTGGCGGAAATAGTGGAAGAACAATGATAGTCGACTTGAAGGATTTTAATACAATGGTGAGAATTGTTAACCACGAAATCGTGTATATATAGAAAGACGGATTTTATGAATATTTTAGTTGTTGATGATTCAGCATTCATGCGAAAAGTAATTACGGACATTGTCGAAAAGCAAAATGACTTGCGTGTGACGGATACTGCAAGAAACGGTAAGCAAGCGATTGAATTGATTGAGCAGAATAATTATGACTTGGTGCTAATGGACATTGAGATGCCAACAATGAATGGATTAGAAGCACTTAAAATCATTCGGCGTACTAATGATGTTCCAGTAATTATCTTGAGTGCATTGAGTAAAAAAGAGAATACGATTGAAGCTTTAGCTACAGGAGCCACTGATTTTATTGAGAAGCCAAACAACTTAATGAGTCTAGAAAATGAATGGTTGGAGGAATTTTTAACAAAGGTTAGGGGAATTGATAGTGAAACAAGAAGTGATTTTGTTAGTAAAGTGAATCTTTTTGTAGGTGCAAAAACAATTGAAAATGATTTTAGTACTCTCAGAGCTGTGGTAATTGGTGCATCAACTGGCGGACCCAAGACACTGCTTAAAATAATCCGTTCACTAAATATTGCTACAAAGATACCGGTATTAATAGTCCAGCATATGCCTAAGGGTTTTACCACATCATTTGCTGAAAGACTGAATCAGGAAAGTAAAAGTGAAGTTGTTGAAGCAAAAGATGGACTTAAGATTGAGCCTAAGATATATGTTGCACCAGGGGATTTTCATATGATAGTCAGAAATGGCAAGATATCTTTGAATCAAGGACCCAAACAAAATGGGACAAGACCAGCTGTTGATAATTTATTTATTTCAGCTGCAGATACCTATAAAGAGCGGCTTGCAGGAATTGTTTTAACTGGAATGGGAAAAGACGGAACGATTGGTATGAGCAGAATAAAAGATTTTGGAGGCCATACAATTGCGCAAGATGAGCAGAGCAGTGTCATTTTTGGAATGCCACGTAGTGCGATTGAGGCAGGGGTTGTCGATGAGGTTTTAAGCTTAGAGGGAGTATGTCAGAGACTGCAACAGATGATTGGGTGAGAAGATGACACAGAATTTTATTTTCTTCAACAAATGGGTACAAGAAAATGTAGGAATTGATTTAGATAATTACAAAGAAAGACAAATGCAACGCAGAATAACAAATATTATGAATTCTACGGGTGCAAAAACGATTGAGGACTATGCACGCATTCTTGAGAAAGACCGAGATGCATATAATGCATTCGTAAAGCATATAACAATCAATGTCACAGATTTTTTTAGAAATAAAGAGATATTTGAGACATTCGAACGTTGTTTTATGCAAGAAGTGGTTCCACGATTCGAGCATATAAAGCTTTGGAGTGCTGCTTGTTCAACGGGTGCAGAGCCATACTCGTTAGCAATGATTTTGAATAAGAACAAAGTCAGAAACACTAGCATCCTTGCAACTGATATTGATGATAATATTCTAGCAAGGGCGAGACAAGGTGAGTATGCAAAAGCGGAGTTAACGAAGGTCGAACCCGGTGACTTGCTGAAGTACTTTAGTGAAATTGGACCCGATAGATATGCTGTAAACAAAGAGATTAAGAAATATGTTTCTTTTGAAAAGCAGGATTTATTGGGAACAAAATATCCTAAAAATGTTCAAGTAATAGTTTGTCGCAATGTCACTATTTATTTTAAGCTAGAGGCACGTGACGAAGTTTATCGAAAGTTTAGCGAAGCACTTAGTAAAGGCGGACTGTTGTTCACAGGAGCAACCGAAACAATAAATGAGCCCAGTAAGTTCAATCTTGAAAAAGTTGATACTTTTATATATAGAAAAGTCTAATGCGGAAGGAGATTTGATTAATGGACGACAATAGTGTATACCGTAATCTATTTTTTGAAGAAAGCGATGATAATCTTCAAAAATTAAATGATGATGTTCTGGAATTGGAAAGCGAGCCCCAAAATATAGATTTAGTCAATGAGATTTTTAGAGCAGCACACACTTTAAAGGGAATGTCTGCAACAATGGGCTACGATGTAATGACCAAGTTAACTCATAAGATGGAAAACCTTTTTGACTTTTTCAAATCTGGCAAATTAAAAGTCACAAGCGAATACATATCGTTGATATTTGAATGCTTGGATAAATTGTCACAATTGGTAGAGGATTTGCGCAATGATCAGGAGTTATCAGAAGACCAGATTAGCGAGTTACTAAAGAAATTAATTGGTGTTGAAAAGAGTGTTAATGGCACAACGACTGAGGAAGTACACAATACGACCAGTAAGTCTGAAGAACTCACTACAGGATTAAATAACAGTGAAGATGCAGATATTGATGTTGTAAAAAAAGCAAGGTCACAAGGATATAATGCATTTGCGGTGGCAATTCGAATAGATAAAGAATCAATGCTTAAAGGTCCACGTGCATTCTTGATAATCGAACATCTGGAGCAAGAAGGCGACGTGATCTATACGGAACCTACTGCTGACTTACTTGAAAATGGTGAATTTGATACTGACTTCAAGTTGATTTATTTGACGAAGAGTACAAAGGAACAAGTTGAAGCAAATATTGATAGCAATAGCGAAATTGATACCTTTATCGTAGAAGAATTTGATAGTACAAAGGTTTTGAACGGTAAAGAACAGGTACAAACTACGGAAGAAGCGCCAATCGCTAAACCAGCTGAAAATACACCAAAGAAACCTATGAAAGCAAAAGAAAAGAAAAATAGTACACCAAACAAACATCCAAGTGCTGCAAGAAATCAGTCAATCAGGGTTGATTTATCACGTTTGGATCTATTCTTGAATTTAGTCTCCGAATTGGTTGTTTACCGTAACCAACTGGATGATGCAAACAAAAGAAATGATGCAACTGAGGTCAAAGATTCATTAGAACAAGTCTCACGTTTGACTTCTGAATTGCAGGATTTGGTCTTAAAAATTAGGATGCAGCAAGTCAGTGTTGTTTTCAGCCGCTTTCCCCGCATGGTTAGGGATTTAGCGAGAGAGCTTGATAAGGATATGGAACTGGTAGTTGAGGGTGAAGAAACCGAGTTAGATAAGACTGTGGTTTCAGAATTGAGTGAACCTCTAATTCATCTATTGCGTAATTCGGCAGACCATGGGATCGAGAGTGCAGAAGTTCGGCAGAAATATGGTAAACCAGTAAAGGGCATAATCAAACTATCTGCATATCAAGAGGGAAATCAGGTCAATATTACACTCGAGGATGATGGTAAGGGACTTGATCCACAGGTCATGAAGGAAAGTGCAGAGAGCAAGGGAATTGATACAACAGGGATGACAGATGATGAATTAATTAATTTGATTTTTCACCCAGGTTTTTCAACTGCTAAGAAAATTACTAATATTTCTGGGCGCGGTGTAGGCTTAGATGCGGTAATGGCCAAGATCAGTGATTTGGGTGGATCGTTGGAGATGAAGACCGAACTCCATGTTGGTACCAGATTCTTAATCAAGTTGCCGTTAACGTTGTCAATTATTCAAGCATTGATGGTAAGAGTTGCTAACGAAAGTTTTGCAATTCCGTTGGACGTTGTTGAACGAGTTGTTGTAATCCAAGAAAAAGAAATAATTACTAGTATGGATAAGGAAGTAGTAGAGTACCAAGAGGGGTTGATTCCGGTCATTAGAGTAGACCAAGTCTTAGGTTTGAATAATGAAGAAAATGCCAAGCAATTTGCGATTGTTGTTAAAAGCGATAAGCAATATTTTGCAGTATTGGTGAATGAATTGATTGGGCAACAAGAAATTGTAATTAAGAAAATCGATACCATTATTCAAAAACTTAATAAGTTTCAAGGTGCAACAATCTTTGGAAATGGTTCAATTGCTCTTATTCTGGATGTCAATGCTATTTGCCAAGGCAAGCCGGTTGAAAGCTAATGGAATATACTGACATTGAATTAGATGCAATAAGAGAAATCATAAATATTGGTGGCGGCAATGCAGCAACAAGTATTTCAAAACTTATTAACCAAAAAATCAATATGCATGTTCCCGAAATCAGTTTTTTAAGTTATCATGAACTATACAAAGAAATGTATGCTGAAGACGAAGAGGTCCATGCTACTATTAGTAATTTTAAGGGCGATTACAAAGGGGTCTTTCTTCTAATAATCCCGGATAAATCGATTAAAAAATTGGTTAAGTTATTGTTGGGTGGAAACTCGACATCAAATGAATTGGAAATATCAGCGATTAGTGAATTAACCAACATAGTAACCAACTCCTTTCTAAGTGCGATTGAAGGATTATTGAATGCAGAAATACAATCATCAGTGCCACGAACACAGGAAGATTATTTTGGTGCTATTATCAGTAGCTCTTACTTAGCATTGGAACACTATGATGATCAAATAATGATTATGAGAAACGAATTTATATATGCAGATGAAAAAATTGATTCATCGTTATTTTTAATTCCAGAGCAGGGTGTTTTGAATAAAATGGTAGAGTCTTTACGAGTTTGAAAGGAGCAATAAAATGGCAAAAAGAGTCTTAATCGTTGATGATGCGGTTTTTATGAGAATGAAATTGAGGGATATCCTAGAAAAAAATGGTTATGAAGTTGCAGAAGAAGCTGAAAATGGACAAGATGCGTTTGACAAGTATCAAGCTGCAAAACCAGATTTAGTTACAATGGATATTACTATGCCCGAAGTTGATGGAATTGAATCTCTAAAATTAATTAAGAATTTTGATGGTAATGCAAAAGTTGTAATGTGCAGTGCAATGGGGCAACAGGGAATGGTTATGGAAGCAATTCGAGCAGGAGCAGTTGACTTTATTGTTAAGCCTTTTGATACAGATCGAGTTATCAAGGCTTTAGACAAGGCACTATCTTAAACGTTAGGAGATGTTGGGCTGTGCAAATGATTCTCTTCAAAATGAACCAGCAGAATTTTATGGTTTCAGCGGAGTCCGTTGAAGAAGTAATAGATACTGTGGAGATAACAGGAATACCATTAGCACCCAAGTGGGTACAGGGATTGATAAACTTGAGAGGCAGCGTCTTGACAGTGATAGGGTTGGCAGAACTGATTGATTTACCGCCAATTAAGAAGAAAATGAATATCTTGATAATGAAGAACGAGGATAATCGTAAAGGATTATTGATAGATGAAGTGTTGAAGGTCATTGATATTGAACAGGGACAAATTCAACTTGAAAGCACTTCGGATAAGAAATATTATATTGGTGCGACAACTGTTGAGGAAAATGTAGCAAGTGTTATAGAGATAAATCAACTGATTTTTTGATAAGTGAGGGATCAAAGTGGATCAAGTATTGACACAACAAGAAATTGATTCTCTGTTGAACGCAATGAACAACGGTGAAATCGTAGAAGAAAAAATTGAAAAAGAAGAAGAACTCAAAGTAAAGAGCTATGATTTCAGAAGACCGACAAAGCTGTCTAAAGAGTATGTCAATACGTTGCACATGATTTTCGAAGACTTTTCTAAGGTCAGTAGTAATGTTCTCTCAACACTCTTGCGGGCAAATATTAATCTTAATTTGGCATCTATTGAGCAGGTCAGTTATGATGAATTTATTCATTCGGTTCCACGATTTACTTTGTTAGGTCTATTCCATTCTGAACCGTTAAAGGAAATTCAGATTCTAGAGATGAATCCACAGTTATGTATGATGATAGTGGAACTGCTTTGTGGAGGAGTGGATATTGGCAAGCAAGAGAATGTTTTTGTAAAGGGTAAGGATACTTTTACAGATATTGAATTGACACTTCTAAAGGAAATTGTTGTTGAGATGACAAAAATTTATGAAAATGTTTGGAAAGATATTATTGAATTACAGACTGAATTTGATGAGTTGGATAGTAACCCACAGTTACTTCAAAATATGTCGCCAAATGAGCCAGTTGTGATGATAACATTTACTGTTAGAATAGGTGAGGTTGACAGCTTTATTAATATTTGTGTCCCATATGTATTCTTTGAAGGACTCACAGATAAATTGAGTTTTCACAACTGGTTTGACTCAAATCAGGAATATAGTGCAAATGATGAACGCAAGTTAAAAGAGAGCATGAACAATATTGGTCTTGATTTACAAGTAGTTCTTGGAGAGTCGGAGCTGGAATTATCCAACTTTCTGCACTTAGAGCCAGGAGATATTTTGAAGCTAGGTAGTAAGATTAACGAGCCGCTTGATTCATATGTTGAAGGCAGTCCGTATTATAGTGTCAAATTAGGTAAGAAAAATAATCAGATTGCTGTAGAATTAATCGACAAGTTAGAGGGGGAGACTCAATGAGTGACAGTCTATCACAAGAAGAAATTGATGCAATGATGGCAGGAGCAGCGACAAATGATACTACTGAAGTGAAAAGCGATATTGATGAGAAAACAAAACAAGATATTATTGGAGAAGTAGGCAATATATCAATGTCTCAGGCAGCAACGACCCTGTCATCTATTTTAAATAAACGTGTGAGCATAACTACTCCAAGAGTAGAAGCGACAAAGTTTGGTGCTATTTTAGATGCTATAAGTACACCCAAGGTTTCAACTGTCGTAGGTTTTAAGGAAGGATTAGTTGGTTCAAATCTATTACTTCTTGAGGTTAAAGATGCAATTGTAATTGCAGATTTAATGATGGGAGGAGACGGAAAGCCTGAAAATAAACAGTTTACTGATTTGGAATTAAGCGCAGTCGCGGAAGCAATGAACCAAATGATTGGTTCGGCATCGACATCTATGGCAACCATGATAAACCGTAAGGTTGATATTTTACCACCAAATGTCAAGTTATGGGAAGATCCAGAAGCCGTTCACTATGATAATCTTGATAGTAATGCTGATGTATATCGCATTTCATTTTCATTATCCGTTGAGGGTTTAATTGAAAGTGAAATTATGCAGATTTTCACTGCGGATATGGTGGAAGATATCTCAAAGGCAATGCTTTCCGATAAGGCAACGACAGTTAGGAATGATGAGCAAACTGCTGTTGAGCCGGTTGCTGAAGTGAGCAAGAAATCAGCAACAAAGGCAGTTCCGCAGCAAGAAGAACCTGCCGTAGGGAAAACTGTTGAGGTAAGCAAACCAGAATTTCAGGTACTAAATGATGAACGAAAGGCCGAAGGTGACAACCTGGATTTATTATTGGATGTGCCGTTAAACCTGAGTGTTGTGTTGGGCAGAAGTGAGAAGAAAGTGCGTGATATATTATCTTTTGGGACAGGATCTGTTATTGAATTAGACCGCTTAACCGATGAGCCACTTGAGATATTACTTAATGGGAAGCCGATTGCAACTGGTGAGGTTGTCGTAATCAATGAGAACTTCGGTATTAGAATTACGAATATTTTATCACCTACGCAAAGAATAAATCGTCTTAAATAGATTGAAAAAAGTTAAACGAAAGTGGTTTAACTTTTTTTTGTTGTGCCGATATTAAATATATGATACTTTTTTATGGAAGGAGTTGGGTATTTTGAAGATAGAAGGCTATCAAGGAACCAATAATATATATGGCGATCAAGCTGCTAAGTTCACGAAAAATACACAGTTAGCCGCAAGTAAAAATCAAACTAATAAGAACTCAACTGAAGAATCAACAAGTATTGAATTATCAGAGCGGGCACAGCAGATAATGCAAGGTCAGGTTGAACCTGAGATTGACTTGAAGAAGGTTGCAAGTCTCAAGAGTGCAATCAATAGTGGGAATTACAAGATTTCGGCAGATGATATTGCTAAACGGATGATGGCGCAAGTGGACATGCAAAAGGAAGATTAGTATGCAAACAAAAGAATTTGAGCGGCATTTAGGAAACTTTGTTAAGCTGTTAAAAAAAGAAAAGGACTATCTAATTAAAGATGACGGAGAGAGTCTCACAAATCTGCTGCCAGAAAAAGAAGTCTTTGTGAAGGTCTTAGAAGGCTATCAAGGAAATATTTCTGAAAAGGTACGCGAATTGATTACTGTAATTAAGACGCAGCAGGAGGAGAACATGCTGCTTACAAGACAGGCAATTGGTTATCAAGAGATGCTGATGACGGCCGTTAAAAAAAATCTTAGCAGTCCGGCTGGTACGTATTCGAAAGGCGCGCAAGTATATGCGCAGCCGCGTACTAACTTTGTTGATGAAGAAATTTGAGAGGTAATAAAAATGGCAGGGTTGTTTGGAACATTAAATAATGCAACGAGCGGATTAAGTGCAAATCAGGTTGCACTGCAGACGAGCAGTCACAATATCGCGAATACCAGTACTGATGGATATTCTCGTCAACGAGTCGACCTAGAGACAAACAGTGCATATACGGTTCCAGGTGTTGGAACGCTTGGTACAGGTGTGAAATCAGCAGGTGTTGAAAGAATTGTCGATGATTTTGTTCGTGGACAGATTCGCAATGCCAACTCTAATTACCAATTTGCAACAGAAAAGTCAGATGTCTTAGGTGATTTGGAGAATGTCTTCAACGAACCTTCTGATAATGGATTGCTGACGCAATTATCAACACTGACAAGCAGCTGGACAGGGCTTTCCAATAACCCAGAATCTGATACTGCTAAAACGTTAGTCGCGGAAAATGCTAGCACTTTTGCAGATACATTGAATAGTATGGCAAATGATATTAGTAGTCTTAACAGCAGTACAGTCCAAAGTGTGAATAAGAATGTGCTTGATTTCAATAATAAGGTCGAACAGCTGCAGAATTTGAACGAGCAAATTTACAATATGTCTAGCAGAGGTGAATCTCCTAATGATTTATTGGATACAAGAGATTCGGTCTTAAAGGATTTGTCTGGCTTAGCCAATATAACCACTACGACTGATAATTATGGGCGTGCGTTTGTTCAGCTTGATGGGCAAGATGTATTGACCAGTACAAATATGTCAACATTGAGTGTGGTTACTACAAGTACTGCAAGCGGGTCAACGTTAGCAGTTGGGGGCGATAGTAGTGATGTAGGTACGACGGATACCCAATACGCAGTGGGAACGGTCGTACTATCTAACTCCGCCGAATCTACAGATTATCAGAAACTAAATGTTTCTTCAGGAACCATTGGCGGTCTGCAAGCAGCAATCGGGGAAACTCAGGATCGTTTACAAGATTTGAATGATTTTGCAGAAACGATTGCTAAGACAACAAATATGGTATATACGAACGGATCCTCAAGTACTACAGGGTTCTTTAATCTTGGAACAGGAGATAACTATGCAGCAAATATCACACTCAGCTCGGATGTTAGTAATAATGTTACAGGTATCAGTGCTGGTAAGACGACTGCATCAGGGGATGGAACTAAGGCTGCTGCAATTGCAGCATTAGCAGGCACAAAACTCGATTTCCCTGTTTCTGACACAGAACTTGCAACATATGACAGCACTTCGATGAGCTTTACCAGCAGTCAAACAGGGTCGACTTTTGCAAATGAGTTCAATAATACTGTTACTAAGAATGGTATTTCTAAACAATCAGCCGATAACACTGCAACTGCACAACAGAGTGTCTTAACACAGCTTGAAGAAAAGGACGCATCTGTCTCGGGGGTATCATTAAATGAAGAAATGTCGAATATTATTAAGTATCAACAAGGTTTTCAGGCAAATGCACGTTTGTTATCAGTTGTCTCGGAAATGTTGGATACTTTAATTAATAATACTGGAGCGTGAGCAATATGAGAATTTCTAGCAGTATGGTCTATAGCGATTTTTTATCCAATCTTTCTATTAATTCTAATAAGGTGCAGAATACAATGAGCCAATTATCAAGTTCTAAATTGGTTAACAAGTCTTCGGATGATCCGCTTGCTGCTTCGCAAATAATGAATTTGAAGGACTTGATTTCACAAAACGAGAGTGATTCATCGACTATTTCGGATTCACTGACATGGACTAAAACGCAAGACTCGGCCTTAGGTGATGTTAATACAGCGATGTTGCGAATTAAAACATTGATTCAGTCCTCCGCCAATAGCACAGCTGATAGTGATGAATTTAAAGCAAATAAAGATGAAATTCAGCAAAATATTGAAAGTATTGTTGATTCACTGAATACAAATTATGGTGGTAAATATATTTTTGCAGGGCAAAATACAACGACCCAACCATTTTCAGTTGAAAAAGATGACAATGGTGATATTACGGGAATCAAGTATAGTGGAACAACGGATAATTTGAGTCGTGAGGTGTCTAAAGGAACAACTGTTAGCTTGGTAACTGATGGGAGTCAGTTTTTAGATGAATCAGGAACAACGGCGGAGCCAAAGAATTTGGGAACATTTTTCAATGATCTAGTCACAGCATTAAATAATGGTGATACTACCTCTTTGTCAAATGACATAATGACTAAATTCGAAGATTATCGCCAAAATTTCGTTAACGTCAGATCTAAGTTAGGAGCACTTGAAAACCGGCTAACCTCTGTACAATCACGTAATGAGACAGAAAATACTAATTTGACAGATAGCTTATCAGACAAGCAAGATGTAGATGTTGCTTCGAAATATGTTGAGTATACTAGCCAAATGGCAACATACCAAGCGACTTTGGCAATGGGTACAAAAGTAATGCAGACATCTGTTATGGACTATATGAAGTAGTTTTTTGATGGTTAAAAATAATAATCGTATTTGTCATATTTATAGTGAAACGGGGATTGGGTCAAAAGTTAAATTTTGATCTGGTTTCTTTTTTATCCCAGGTAAACGTGTTCTATAAGTTAAAGTTCATCATCTAACTTTGAATTACTCATAGCAAAGTATTCAAATTTTTCTGATCTATAGCACACTTCTTATGTGTGATTATTGGAATAAAACACTATGGAACTGACCCAAGTTAAGTGTTTCAAGCAAGGACAGCAGTTAAAGATATACTTGGTTTTCTGGATTAGTGAGTAATAACTTTAGTACATTAATCTTTGATTATTTGCCAATTTTTTGTTGCTGGATAAATAATTTTATACAGAGCTTAGAAGTTATACTGCTTCGAGTTCTATTTTTTTACTCTTATAAAAATTAGGTTGGGTCGAGTTAAATCTTGAGCTAGTCTTAATTATAAATTGCGAATAAATATGTTTCATAAGTTTAGAATTGCGCATAGTAAAGGGCATGCTATAGTTTTACTGTGGCAATCTTAGTGAGCAATAAAAATGCTATTAGTAAAAAGTGACAGGTACTAGTGACATTGTTATGATAACGCTTACATTAGAATGAGATAAACTAATAATTGTAAGGAAGTAGGTGAATATATGACTTTTGAGGAAAGGAAACAATCCCTGCTTGAATTTCTAAGTCAACAAGATAATTACTTGTCTTCTGGAACCATTGCTAAAAAGCTTAAAATTTCTAAAAGAACCATAATACGGTACGTAGATAAAATTAACAGAGATTGTGATAATAACAAATTGATTATTTCCGAAAAAGGAAAGGGATATCGTCTAGATTATGATAAGTATCTTGAAGAAAAATCTAATACGAAACAAATTAGTGATTTTTCTCCAGTTGAACGACGCAATGAAATTTTGTTGAAGCTGTTAATGAAATCACCAAGAAAAATAAGTGTGGATTATCTTTTTGAAAAATTTTATGTGAGTGAAGCGGTTATGAATGGTGATTTAACTTTTATTAAGTCACAGTTGAGTAAATATAAAATCAGCATAATTCGACAAAATCGTTTTGTGGGAGTAATGGGTAATGAATTGGCAATTCGAAGAGCACTCTTACGATATGTGCCTCGAATAAATGATATTGATGAGGAGTTGCTGAACAAAGATTTTTCACTATTAAACAAATATGACATGAGATTTGTGGTTGAACAATTCCATTCAATTGAAGAACAGTTAAATTCTATAATTCCCTATCCGTACAATATTAATATTTTTTCCCACTTATGTATTTTAATAAATCGATATCGCAGTGGAATTGAGGTTTCTTCTGATGATAGTGATTTTGATATCAATGGTCAAAAAAATACGATTGAAGCGAATGGTTATTTGTACCAAATTTCTAGTAAATTAATAAATAATTTTTCAAGTTATTTAGGCCATGAATTACCAAATCAAGAAAAATATTATTTACTGCAGTATTTAATTTCATCCCGCCTTTTTTCCAACTCCGAGAATGAACCTAATTATTCGGATGAGGTCGAAAAGATAACTTATCAAATTATTGAGACAGTTTTGGATAATTATAAGGGCAGTATCAGCACTACTAAGTTAAAAATAGAATTAATTAATCATATAAAACCATTGTTAAATCGTATAAAAAATAAAATTTTTGTTAGTAATAGATTATTGCCGGATATCAAAAATGAATATTCTGAAATTTTTGAGATTGTTAAAATCGCGGTCAATAAGATTTTCATTCAATATTTTGGAGAAACTTTATCTGACGATGAGATTGGATTTATTACTCTTTACTTTGCTAAAGCCGTTGAACAAGAGATTAAATCATTATGTGTTTTAATCATGTGTGCAAGTGGAGTTGGAACTTCAGAACTTTTAAAGGTAAAAGTTCATCGTGCTTTTCCAGATTTAAAAATAGAAGATGTGGTTTCATTGAGACAATATCGGAAAAACTCCGAAAATTATGATAAGCAAATTGACTTAATAATTTCTTCCATTGTTCTTAACGAAGTTGTGGGTAAGCCGTCAATATTGGTAAGTGCTATGTTTAATAAAAATGATCAAAAAAATGTAGAGAGATTAATTAGGGAGCTGAAAAATAAATGAAAAATGAAAATGTGGATTTTAATATCTCTGATGTTATTACAACAGAATTAATTTCAGTTGATCTGAGAGCGGATACAAAGAAAGAGGCCATTGAAGAATTAACTGAATTATTAGTTATTAAAGGAGATGTTACGGATCGTCAAGCCTTTATTGATGATGTGGTGCTTCGGGAGTCAGAAGGTATTACTGGTTTGGGGCAAGGAATTGCAATTCCGCATGGGAAATCCCAAGCCGTTAAGAACACTTCTTTAGCAATCGGCATTAGCCAGCATGGTATAGAGTGGGAGTCTTTGGATGATGAACTGGTAAGTGTAATTATTTTATTTGCGGTGAAAGATACTGATGCTAATACACTGCATATCCGCTTATTACAAAAAGTAGCAATTTTATTAGCAGATGATAATTTTATTACAAAACTTCATGAAATTAAAGATAAGGAAGAATTAATTAAGTTACTAAATAGAAAAACCAAGGAGGTATAAGTTATGAAAATTGTTGGGATTGCAGCATGCACATCTGGGATTGCACATACGTATATTGCGCGCGAAAAAATTATGAAAGCAGCACAAGAATTAGGCTATGAAATTCATATGGAGACTCAAGGTACGATTGGTACAGAAAACAAATTGACAGCGGAACAAATCAAAGAAGCTGATTTTGTTCTCTTGGTGATTGATATAAAAATTGGAGGGAGTGAACGTTTTGCCGGTAAAAGAGTCGTAGAAGTGCCGACGAACACTGCAATTAAGGCACCTAAAAAATTGCTCCAAACTATTATAGACAAGTTGTAAATATTGCAAATAGGAGGCGGGTAAAAATGTTAAAAAAAATGCAACTTAGGAAACACGCTATGACGGCTATCTCGTATATGTTACCACTGGTGGTTGCTTCCGGGTTATTGATTGCTATTGGTAACTTAATGGGTGGTTCAGTGATTACGAAATTTACAGGTAATTATTCTGTTGCTTCAACATTTACGACTTTAGGTGTTTGGGGAATGGGACTGTTAGCACCTGTCATTTCAGCGGCCATTGCATACTCCATTGCAGATCGACCGGGGATTGCACCAGGTTTATTAAGCGGTATTATTTCTTATAACATTGGTGCTGGGTTTCTGGGTGGAATGTTAGGAGGGTTCTTAACAGGTTGGGTAGTTTTACTTCTAGTTAAGTATATAAAAGTTCCAAAATGGGCTGAGGGCTTGGTTCCAATGATGATTATTCCATTACTTGCATCAATAGTTATGGGGATAGTAATGTTCTTCATTGTGGGGCAACCGATAGTCTGGGCAACTAACGCATTAACTTCGTTTTTGAATAGTATGCAAGGTTCAGCACGTTTCGCATTTGGTGCTATTTTAGGAGGGATGGCAGCATTTGACTTTGGAGGACCAGTTAATAAAGTTGCATCTCTATTTGCAGATGGGTTGTTATTGCAGGGGGTTAAACAACCTGAAGCAGTCAAAATTTTGGCTTCAATGGTTCCTCCTTTTGGGGTTTCACTTTCTTGGGTATTTTCTAGGGTCTTCAAGCGTAAAATTTATACCTTAGAAGAAGAAGACAATATAAAGATTGCATTTCCAATGGGAATTGTCATGATTACTGAGGGTGTTATTCCATTGGCAGCAGTTGATTTGATTCGCATGGTGGCCTCATGTTCAATAGGTGCTGCAATTGGTGGCGGCTTGTCAATGTCCTGGGGAGTTGAAAGCCCAGTACCTTCGGGTGGTCTATTCATTGTACCTGCAATGAATAAACCAGTGCTGTTCTTGGTAGCACTACTAATTGGTTCTTTAGCTACGGGAGTCATTTTATTTCTTTGGAAAAGAAGGGTTCCAGAGGAGCAAGGGGGTACTGTGAGAAGTGACGAAGAGGAGGAAATTAATTTAGATGATATCAAAATTAGTTAACGGAAGGGAGCCTGAAAATGTATGTATCAATGAAGAGCATGTTAGATAAGGCTAATAGGAATGATTATGCGGTGCTGGCAATTAATTGCTTTAACTTAGAAAGTGCGTATGCAACGATTCTTGCTGCGGAAGAAAAAAATGCCCCGATTATAATTGATTTGTTAATGGAGCATCTACAAAAACATATTAGGGCAGAATATGTTTTACCAAGTGTCATTAAAATGGCCGAAACAGCCAAAGTTGATGTTGCCATAAATTTGGACCATGGCAAGTCTAAGGAATATGTACTAAAGAGTATCGCTGCAGGCTTTTCAAGTGTAATGATTGATGCTGCAGAATATGGCTATAGTAAAAATGTACAAATAACTAAAGAAATAGTGAAAGCTGCAAGTATGTGCAAGGTGAGTGTAGAAGCAGAAATGGGCAATATGGGGACGGTATCTGGGGAAAAGCTTACACAAGCTAATATGTATACAGATCCTGAAAAAGCTATCAAGTTTATTCAAGAAACAAATGTAACCGCTTTAGCTATCTCGTTTGGATCAAGCCATGGAATTATGCCTGAAAATTTTGTTCCAAAATTTGATTTCAGTATTATTGAAAAAATAAAGAAAGCAACCCATATTCCTTTAGTGCTACATGGAGGATCAGGTTGTGGCACTAAAAATATCAAAAAGGCGATCTCGCTTGGCATCAATAAAGTGAATGTTGGTTCTGATGTCATGAAAGTCCAAGCTGATTCGATTTTTGAACAACAAGAAAATGAACGCAACCGCGAATATGTTGATTTAATGACAAATACAATTTTTGCAGCTAAGGAGATGGTGCAAAGCTATATCGAAATTTCTGGATCAACTAACCAAGCCGCAATAAAATAATAAACTATAAAAACTAAGGAGATATAAACTATGCTATTAAATATGAATCAGATGCTCGCTGTTGCTAAAAAAAATCACTTTGCAGTCGGTGCTTATAATGTCTCAAACGCTGAATTATTAAAATCAGCAGTTGAACAATGTGAAGCTGATAATGCTCCTGCAATTATTGCCGTTCACCCCACTGAAATGGCATATGCAAAGGATGACTTTTTCGCTTATGTATTACAACGAATCAAGAACAGCAAGGTTCCGTTTGTTTTACACCTAGACCATGGTGATACTATCAATAATGTTGCTCGTGCGATTCATAATGGCTTTAGTTCAGTAATGATTGACGGTTCACTAGCCACTTGGGAAGAAAATGTAGCTATTACTAGAAAAACGGTTGATATGTGTCATTTGGTTGGAGTATCAGTTGAAGGAGAGTTAGGAACGATTGGCCAAACAGGTAATCATATAGAAAATCATTTACAAAATGGTATTTATACGCAACCTGAAGATGCTAAAAAATTTGTTGAAGAAACAGGTGTGGATACATTAGCAATTGGAATTGGGACAGCGCATGGAATTTATCCTTCAGATGTGACTCCGAAAATTCGGATTGATATCTTAAAAGATATAATGGCAGTTGTTAATAATCCGTTAGTATTGCATGGTGGTTCGTCAAATCCAGATGAGCAAATTGCTGAAGCTGTTAAGACTGGTATTTCTAAAGTCAATATTTCTTCGGATTATAAATATGCATTCTTTAAGAAGGCACGTGAAGTATTGAGTAGTGATGAAGGCTGGGATCCAAATAATTTATTCCCAGTATGTATTGTTGAAGCTAAAAAGGTTGTTCACCATAAAAATGCGTTGTTTAATGCAATTGGGAAAGCAGAACTATATAAAGACCTCGATCCGTGGCGAGCAGAGTATCTATAGTCTGTGTGACCAACTTAGATAAATTCTATCTAGAGAAAGGAAAATTATGATAGGAGCAATTGAGGCAGGGGGAACAAAATTTGTTTGCGCTGTAGGTAACACGGTAGGAGAAATTCGTGAGAGTGTCAAATTTTCAACTAGAGGACCCCAAGAGACACTCAATGATGTAATAGACTTCTTCAAAAATAAAGAAATTGATGGATTAGTAATCGGTTCTTTTGGACCAGTAGTCATTAATAAATTTAAGAATGACTATGGTTGCATTAAAGACACTCCTAAATTATTATGGAAGAATTTCAATCTTGTATTGTATATCAAAAAATATCTGAAGGTTGAAATCATTTTGACAACGGATGTTAACATTGCGGCCTACAGAGAATATGTGTTTGGTAATGGTAAAGGGTATAAAAATATTTTCTATTCCACAATTGGAACTGGGATCGGCGGAGGGTTCATTCAGAATGGAAATATTTTTTCAGGAGATTCGCACTTAGAATCAGGGCATATCCTTTTGCCTAAAGAAAGCGAGGATCTTGATTTTAAGGGTGTTTGTCCATATCATGATGGCTGCTTTGAAGGGCTTGCTTCAGGGCCATCAATTGAAGCACGCCTTGGTAAGGAAGGCTTTGAAATTAAGAAGGATAATCCAGTTTGGGATTTATTAGCAAGATATATTGCTAAAGCCTGTGTGAACTATACGTTAACATTATCACCCGATATTTTGATTTTTGGTGGAAGTGTCTCTAGTCAGCAACAACTGTATCCTAAAGTTAGGAAATATTTTTTAAGAGACATGAATAATTATGTCGATATTATAGATGTAGACAAATATATAATTCCGGCAAAACTCGGTAATGATGCAGGAATTAAAGGCTGTCTGGCGTTTGGTAGAACAAGATTTGCAAGATAATTTTAGATTAGATATCCTGGATAGTAAATTATAGAGCTGGATCAAAAGTTAAATTTTGATCTGGTTTTTTTATTCCAGATAAACGTGTTCTATAAGTCAAAATTTATCTACTTATGGTACATTTTCTTGTTGATTGTTGTGTATATCTGGTATTCAGAATATAATTTTTTAAATATTAGTTTTTACAAAGGAGAATTATATGCTAACAAATATATATTTTGTTCGTCATGCATTGCCAGATTATTCTTGGGCAGATGATGCAACGATGTCATTAACTCAAGTAGGAAGAGATGATTCTTTAGCGGTACTTGATTCGCTTAAGAATATCTCTTTTGACTTTTGTATCTCAAGCCCCTACAAGAGAACTTTACAGACAATTGAACCACTAGTTTCTGAAAAAAAGCTTAAAGTACACACAGACGAATGCTTAAAAGAAAGGGTTCGCGGTGATATTGGCGAAAATGGGGATATGCTACTTAAAAAAAGATGGGAAAACTTTGATTTCCATGAAAAAAACGGCGAATCAATGAATAGTTTACAGCAAAGAAATATGAAGGTACTTAGTAAGATTCTTGAACAGCATCAAGGAGAAACTATATTATTTTCAACTCATGGAGCTGCCTTAAGTGCTATGCTTAATCATTTTGATAATGGATTTGGATATTCAGATTTTATCAGACTACAGTGTTTTACTCCGTATGTGTTGAAAATAAGCTTCGATGAGAGTAGTAAGATTGTTGATAAAAAGGAAGTTTTAATTATAGACAAGAAATAAGAGTATAACAGCGATGACAGGATGTCTGTCTTGCTATTAGAATAGAGACACGTTAATTTTGAGGAGGAGTATGTATGGTTGTAGCCAAGATATCAGAACTCTTAAAGTATAAGCGACAAGAAAATGGACTCACTCAAGCTGCTGTTGCCAAAAAATTGCATGTTTCACGTCAAGCAGTCTCTAATTGGGAAACTGGGAGACACTTACCAGATGTTATACTGATAAAAAAATTGGCGAATATTTACGGAATTACAACGGATGAACTAATTAGTGGAGGAGATAAAGAAAAGGTTGAAAAAAGTAATTCTACTGCAACTTTGCTTTATCCGTTGCTGTTGTTAGTAACATTAATCACCAGCAGATTGACTATAGCTTCAAATTCACGGGCATTGTTAGTAATGGACGGATTGATCTTGTTAAGCATCATGCTAGTTTTTTTAACTAAGTTCGCAGATAGTAAAATACAAATTTTAATGCGGATATTTAGTCTAACCGTATTTTTAAGTTGTACATTTATTAATGATATTTTAAATAATTTTAGTTTTCAAACTACAACTTTTATAAACAGCCTAATTCTATTATGGCAATTGTTTAGTACATACTACTACCAAAAAAGGAGTAGTTAGCGATATGAAATTAAAAATGTGGTGGTTGAGTAACTTAATTTGGTTACTAATTTTTGGCGTGCTGAGTTTTATTTTGATGACGAGAAGGATTGATGGTTCGGGCGCAGTTCAAACGCCAAAGACAAGAGTAGTTTCTTTGATTGTTTTAGCAGTCTTTTTTATAGTTGTAGCAATAATACAGTTAGTTATCTTGATATTTGTTAAGAGAAAAAGATAAAGTGTGTTAGATTATTTGTGATACAAATAACTAATTTTTAATAATTATTTATATTAAGTTAGTAGCTAGATTATGCATTGTATTTTCAGCATTAATTTGAAGTTTAGTGATTTACAATATGTAAATTTGTTATTTAACAGATGTAGATTTGTCATTGAAAGCGCTTGTTCTATGGATATAATAAAGCTGGATAGTTAAATAATTCACTAATTCAAGGAGGGATAAGTATCATGAAAATCAGTGCAGCAGTAGTTAATAAGGTTGGTGACCCGTTTGTAATCAAGAATAATATTGAACTAGCAGATATGGGGCCGACAGATTTACAAATCAAGGTGATAGCAAGTGGAATTTGTCATTCAGATGAGGCAATACGTAAGGGGGATGCTTCCTTAGGCTATCCTGTAATTTTAGGGCATGAAGGTGCCGGAATTGTTGAAAAGATTGGTTCACAAGTACAAGATTTTACAATTGGTGACCATGTAGTGTTATCATTTTATTCTGATGGTACATGTGACAATTGTTTGAAAGGAATACCCACGCAATGTCGCAGCTATGCCAAGTATAATTTGAGTGGAGTACGCGCAAATGGGACTGATCACTTCCTTAAAGATGGCAAGCATATTAGTGATATGTTTAACCAGTCATCTTTTACAACACATACGGTTGTGAATCAACGCAATGCAGTTAAGGTTGATAAAAAGCTTGATTTGCGTAAACTTGGACCTTTAGGTTGTGGTTATGTAACTGGTAGTGGTACTGTTTTTAATACTTTGAAGCCAAGACCAGGGCAAACAATTGCCGTTTTTGGCACTGGCGCAGTTGGGTTGGCAGCGATGATGGCAGGAAAAATTTCTGGGTGCACAAAAGTGATTGCGGTAGATGTTGTACCAGAAAGGCTTAAGTTAGCCAAAGAACTTGGTGCAACTCAGGCAATCAATAGTAAGGAGGAAGACCCAGTCGCAGCCATTCAAAAGTTAACGAATGGTTACGGGGTGGACTTTACTGTTGATACAACAGGAATTGAATCTGTTATGTTACAAGCAATTAATGCGCTAGCACAAGGTGGAACAACTGCTTTGATTGCAGTAACTGCAAATAACATTACAATGAGTTCTTGGAATGACTTGTGTACTTCTGATCGTAAAGTTGTCGGTGTCAATATGGGTGATTCGATTCCGCAAATTGATGTTCCACGGTTGATTGAATTTTATAAATTAGGGATGTTTGACTTTGACAAGACCGAAAAGTTCTACAAATTTACTGATATTAATCAAGCAAACAATGACTCAGTTATGGGAAAGACAATTAAACCCGTTTTGGTTATTGATGAGGAGTATCAACCAGAATAATTAATGAGGTTAAGTTACTCATGATTTAAGAAAACCTATACAATAAGAACATATTTATACGGAATAAATAGAGGAACTGAATCAAAATTTAAATTTTGATCCAGTTTTTTTGAGGGGAAAATTCTGATGGAATATAGCTACGGGAAAATTTACCTTGCTAAGAGTGATTATCTTAGATTATTTTTCCAGTCTTTAATTATGTATATATGACATAAAAAGACTGTCTTTTTGATATTGTAAACGGATACATTCAATGGTGTAATCTATTTGTATACAAAATGGATATCCGAAAAATGACAAGGGGTGGCAGCATGGCAAAAGAAAGTTCAAATGGGTCAACTTGGGCTGTATCGTTAACCAATTTTCTGGATTCTGGATCAATTGTAGCGGGTGCATCGGGTTTAACACTATGGCAAAAATCTTTTGGATTATCTGATTTTGATGTTGGATTGTTGGGGGCTCTAAGTGCAAATGCATTTGGGTCAGCGTTAGGTGCAATTATTGGTGGAAGACTTTCAGATAAGTATGGACGAAAGATGATTTATACCTATGACATGTTGATTTATATGTTAGGAACATTAATAGTCGTTTTTTCAGTTAATTTCCCAATGCTTTTACTAGGCTTTTTAGTAACAGGTATCGCAGTTGGTGCGGGAGTTCCTGCTTCGTGGACATACATTGGGGAAACCTCAGGTGACACTAATCGGGCTCATAATATTGGTATCTCACAATTTGCATGGTCAATGGGACCAGTAATTATTTTTATATCAGGTACCTTATTGGCTCCACTAGGCCTATTGGGGAGTAGATTACTTTTTGCTTTCTTGACAGTAGTAGCTTTTATTGCATGGAATTTACAAAAAAAGTTACCAGAATCACAGGATTGGATCAATCAAAAGAAAAAAGAATTGGGATCGCCAGTTGAGAATCATCCCTACCGTGATCTTTTTGCCAATATGATATCAGTTAAAAGTATTCTATTCTTATGTGGGGTTTACGTATTCTGGAACTTAGTTGCAGGTGCGATGGGATTCTTCATGCCATTCGTATATGAAACAGTGGGTGGATTGAATAATACGCAAGCAAATATGTTACAAGCAGTATTATGGATTTTCACAGCCCTTGCTGGATACTTCGGCTTTGCCCTTTTAGGAGATAAAGTTAATCATCGCTCATTCTTCTTCATAGGTGCAAGCATGGCAGTGATTTCATGGGTAATTCTAACATATATTGGTTTTGGTTGGTTAGCATTGTTGGCGTTTGTTATCATTTGGGGAATTTCAGCTGGAATTGGAGCTCAAGCATGGTATGCACTATGGGCTGTTGAATTGTTCCCTACTAAGTATCGGGCTGGTTCGCAAGGATTTATGTTCTTCATTGTTCGTGGGACAGCAGGGATATGGTCAATTGTATTTCCAATTATTTTATCTTCTTTAGGTTTTAAAATTGCAGGAACTGCAATGATTATTTTGCTTCTGGTATCGTTAATTGTTGGAATCTTATGGACACCTAAAACACGTGGTAAAACTTTATCACAAATTACAAAAGAACGTTATGGTGACAAACAAGAATAAAATTTTCAATTGAAGGGATAAGGGTGACATGACTTATGAGTAAAACTTATGTTGCTGTTGATATAGGGGCTTCAAGTGGTCGATTAATGCTTTCAAAACTAGTCGACAACAAATTAAGCTTGAGAGAAATTCATCGGTTTAAAAACGGTTTTGTTCACAATAAAGGACATGATTGTTGGGATATTGACAAATTAATAGAAGAAATTCTAATTGGCTTAGAAAAAATTAAAAAAGCTGGATATGATTCAGTTGTTCTAGGGATTGATACTTGGGCGGTTGATTATGTTTTGGTTGACCAAAAGGGAAACAAATTACAGGATTCGATTTCTTATCGTGATAATAGAACTCATGGAAGCATAGAAAGGTTAACGACATCATTATCAAAAAAGTATATTTATCAAAAAACAGGAATTCAGTTTCTTGACTTTAATACACTTTATCAATTATTTGAAGAGGACAAAGAATTGTTAGCCAAAACAGATAAGATAATGATGATTCCAGACTACATTGGCTTTATTTTAACTGGGAAAGCAGTTACTGAAGTTACAAATGCGTCAACAACACAGATGCTAAGTCTGCGCGAAGGCCTATTTGATAATAACTTATTGAAAAGTGTTAATGTAAAACAATCTCAATTTCCAAAATTAGTAGAAGCTGGAACGATTCTAGGTGATATTAGTCAGCAATTAGTCAAAAAGTATAGTTTGCCTCAAACCGAGGTAGTTACAGTAGCAACACATGATACTGCTTCGGCTGTTATTGGTACACCTGCTCTGGGCCAGCGGTGGGCGTATTTAAGTTCTGGGACATGGTCGCTGATTGGTGCAGAACTTAATACTCCAGAAAATGGAGAAAAGGCTTTTGAACAAAACTATACAAATGAATGGGGAGCGTACGGAACTTACCGTTTTTTGAAAAACATTATGGGATTGTGGGTCATTCAAAATATAAAAAAAGAGTTGAATAATCAGTACAGCTTTGCAGCTTTAGCAGCTTTAGCAAAAAGAGAGCCACCATTCCAACAATTCATAGATATAAATGCTGCTCGTTTTCAGAATCCAGAGAATATGATAGCAGAACTTCAAGCATATTGTCGTGAAACTAAACAGAAGGTTCCTGAATCACCGGGAGAACTCGCAATGGCTGTCTATTCAAATCTGTCACTATATTATGCAAATGAATTATCTATTCTTGATGATATTTTGGGCTATCACATTGATAGTTTGAACATCGTTGGTGGTGGTTCAAATGTAGATTTAATGAATCAACTGACAGCAACGGTGAGTGGCGTTGACGTATATGCAGGTCCGAGTGAAGCGACAGCGATTGGAAACATTATGGTTCAAATGATTACGAAAGGTGATATTTTGAATATTTATCTTGCTCGTCAAATAATTAGTGATTCATTTAAGATAGACAAGTTTGTTCCTGAGAGAGAAAAATATTCTAATATCCTAGATGATTACAAAAAGTTTTTGAAGAATGAAAAATATAAAGGGGGTAATTTGGTTGACAGTTAGAATGGGACAGTTAATGCATGTTTATCGTGATATGTATGAAGAGTATGAAAAACGACATAATAATCTTTTTCCAAAAATGCGAGAAGCTTTGAAAGATGCTGGGGCACATAATTATTCAATATTCCTTGATAAAGAAACTGGAAATTTATTTGCTTATCTAGAAGTTGACGATGTCGAGAAATATAACGCTATCGCACAGTCTGATGATTGTAAAAAATGGTGGGCATATATGGAACCAATCATGGATACTAATGAAGACAAAAGTCCGGTAACTTTAGACTTACACGAAGTATTTCACTTAGATTAAAGGAGGAGTTTTAAATGGTTAAAGCAGAGAATATTGAAAGGGCATACAAAACAGCTAAAGAAAGATATGCAGAAATTGGCGTTGATACAGATAAAGTGATTGCACAACTAAAGAAGGTTAAGCTCTCAATGCATTGCTGGCAAGGCGATGATATTCACGGATTCTTAAACCCTGATCAAGAATTAACAGGTGGAATTGGAGTCAGTGGAGATTTCCCAGGAATTGCACGGACACCAGATGAATTGACAGCCGATTTGCATAAGGCACTTACCTTGATTCCTGGTAAACATAAAGTCCAGTTGCATACATTATATGCAGTAACTGATCAGAAGAAGGATTTCAATGAAATTGGGCCAGCGGATTTTAAGTATTGGGTAGACTGGGCTAAAAAAGAAGGTGTTGGTCTTGATATGAACCCAACCTTCTTCTCTCATCCAAAAGTAAAGCATAATTTCACACTTGCTAGTCCTGAAAAACAAATTCGTGATTACTGGATTGAAGTTGGTAAGAAGTCGCGAGAAATTGCAAATTATTTTGGTAAAGAATTAGGGCAACAATCAGTTAATAATTTTTGGATTCCAGATGGTTTCAAAGATAATCCAATCGACAAGCAAGGCCCAAGAGAACGTTTAATTGCATCACTCGATGAAGTTTTTGCGAAAAAGTACGAAGAGAAAAATACTATTGAGGCAGTTGAAGGGAAACTCTTTGGGACTGGAATTGAATCATATACAGTTGGTTCACATCTCTTCTATAACAATTACGCAATTAGCCGTGATAAGTTATGGACGATTGATGCAGGTCACTGGCACCCAACAGAAGATGTTTCAGATAAGTTTTCAGCATTCTTACCATTTGGTAAGGGGTTGATGTTGCATGTGTCACGACCGGTTCGGTGGGATAGTGATCATGTTGTGATTATGGACGATGCATTGATACGAATTGCACGTTCATTGGTACGAGACAACCAATTAGAACGAACAAATATTGGGCTTGATTTCTTTGATGCGACGATTGACCGCGTGGCTGCTTGGGTAATTGGAGCACGTGCAACGCAAAAGGCCTTATTGCAGGCAATGTTGGCACCAATTGATCAACTGAAAAAAGCTGAGTTAAGTTATGACTTTACAACACGTTTAGCTGTTACAGAAGAGCTCAAGGCGTATCCATTTGGTGCAGTTTGGGATGAATTCTGTTTAGAAAACGAGACACCAGTTGGGACTGATTGGTTGGAAGATATCCATCAGTATGAAAAAGATGTTTTATTTAAACGCAATTAAATGCAAACAACAGACATAAACTAGGGAGAAAAGTATAATGACTAAATTTGTAAATTCAAAATTTGTAAAGAAAATATGCGAAGTTACCCATGAGTCCTACGTACATGGCTGGGACGAACGCAATGGTGGCAATGTTTCATTGAGAATCGATAGCACCGATTTAGCTGATTTTGCTGATGTTAAAGAAGTTAAAAAAACTTTTGTGCTTGGCTTTGATGCATCTCCATTAGCAAAGGAATATTTCTTGGTTACTGGAACAGGACGGTATTTCCGAAATGTAGTTAATCAACCAACACTTGACTTAGGCTTGGTTCAGATTACATCTGATGGTCAAAAGGCAGATTTATTGTGGGGCTTTGAAGATGGCGGTAAGCCAACATCAGAATTTCCAAGTCATTTGATGACACATATTGAAAGATTAAAATTTGATAAGACTCATAGAGTTGTAATGCATTGTCATCCAACAAATGTGATTGCATTGTCATTCACACAAGATTTAAACGAGGGACATATCTCACGACTTTTGTGGAAGATGCAAGCAGAATCTTTGGTAGTCTTTCCAGAAGGTGTAGGTTTGATCCCATATATGACACCGGGCACGACAGCTATTGGCAAGGCAACGGCAAGTAAAATGCAAGATTTTCGTGTAGTAATGTGGCCACATCATGGGTTGTTTGGAGTAGGTTCAGACTTAGATGAGACATTTGGCTTGATCGAAACGGTTGAAAAAGCTGCAACGATCTATTCACAAATTGGGGCACAAGGCGGAGAGATTAGACAGTCTATCTCTGATGAACAATTGAAGGAATTAGCTGCGGCATTTAATGTTGTTGCAAATCCAGCATTTATTTAAGGAAAATAATAAGAATAAAGTCAAGTAACTAAGAAAAGTTACAGTGGCTTTATTTTTTTAATGTAGATTATATGGTGGGGATGAAATGATGAATATTTTTGAGAATGTGATGCTGCCGGTGATATTAATTTTTGCTAGTGGATTTATTTTCAAAATAAAAACACAGATGGCTATTAAGCCACTCTCAAATATAGCTATATATTTGCTTCTTCCTTTTTTGGTATTTCAAACATTTTATAAATACTCCATCAATAGTAAATTCGTAACCATTATCATTGTGACAAGTATAATATTGATACTGTTAATTATCATAGGAGTAGTGTTTAGCCGTTTTTGGGGGTTAGATCAGGATGAGAGGGATGCATTTTTGTTATCAATTTGTTTTCCGAATAGTGGGAATTTCGGGATACCTATAATAATGTTTGCCTTTGGTAGCAAGGAATTACAATATGGAATGGCAATTATGATTTTTCATAATATATTGATGGGAACAGTAGGAATATATGTGGCATCTGATAAGAGTTCAGGGATAAGGAAGCCCTTGACAAATATTTTTAAGCAACCGATGAACTATGTTATATTACCAGCAATTTTATTAAATAAGTGTAATGTTGTGGTACCCAATTTTCTTATGAAAAGTGTCAACTTAATAGGGAATGCAACAATACCAATCATCATGTTAGTCTTAGGGATGCAATTGGCAGAGATTCACTTTCAAAAAGTAGATTGGCGTACAGCAGGGTGGGCATGCTTATTTAGATTGGTAATATCTCCACTGATAGCTTACTTTATAGCAACTATGCTAATGCTTAGTTACAGTATGATGGTTGTACTTGTACTAATGTCAGCGATGCCTAGTGCGGCAAACACTACACTATATGCAATTGAGTTTGACAAAAAACCACAATATGTTTCTATCTGTACTTTAGTCAGTACCATCTTCTCTGTTGTGACAATTACAATGATTTTAAATTGGATGATTTAGAGAGTGTCTTATAAGCGATAAAACGACTTTAACATGAGACAAGATTTAAGATAAGGAGTATCGCAATGAGACTTTGACTTTCTTTTAAGATTTGTTAAGCTATAAATGAATGCGCTTTTTTGGTACCCATTCTTTAAAAGTAATGTTCAAAGAGTCGTTAAAATTATATACTTCTATTGACCTTTTGAGTAATTCTAGGGGGATGAAAAAATGTTAAATCGAAGAGTTATGACCATGTTAAGAACTTTAAATCCAATTGAAACTAAACAAAAGCAAGATGAGTGTTATCTAAAAGAAATACCAGCAAATACAATTGAACGAATAGGTCAAACGAACAGTTTCAAGGTTCTAAATAACTATTTTTTTAAGAACAAGGATATTTATATAAGTAAGCACAACAGATTTGCACCTTATCCAACTCATTCACATTCCTTTTTAGAAATCAATTACATGCTCGAGGGGAAATCTGCTCAATCAGTAGATGGAGAAAAGATTGTGTTGAATAAAGGAGATTTATTATTATTAGATGTTGGAGCAACACATTCGATTGGGGCACTTAGTGAGAGTGACTTGTTGATTAATATTTTATTTAGAAATAGCAATATCAACATTGATTTATTGAAAGACCTAAGGCGAAGTCGCAGCGTTTTATATGATTTTTTATTGAAAAGCTCAATGAAGTCAAATCAAAAAAAAGATTTTTTGATTTTTAGAACGGCAAAAAATTACAAGATTTCACAGATAATGGATGAAATTATTGAAGAATATTTTTTGAAGAGGGAATTTTCAGATACAGTTATCAAGGCGTGTTTACAAATTTTAATCACAAATCTGGTCAGAAATTATCGTATTTTAGAAAATGAACCGCAAAGTAAAACAAGGAAAATAATGATTGAGGTACTAGACGAAATCGACAAAAACTACACTGATATTAACCTAAAACAAGTAGCTGAAAAATATAATTACAATAAAAACTATTTCAGCAACCTCTTTAAGAAGGAAGTTGGAAGGTCATTTTCAGAAACGGTATTAAAAAAAAGGTTAACACAGGCAAACGTCCTAATTACCTCAACAACACTCCCGATTAACCAAATTGCGCAGGCTGTCGGAATTTCAAACTATAGTTTTTTTTACAAAAAATACTTTGAATTTTATAAAGAATTGCCATCGGAGCAACGAAAAAATGGATTATAATTTACAGTAAGATATAATGTATGGATGTTACTCAATTGTCTTTTCTCCCCATTAATTTTTACGTTTCCAAAAAACAATGTTAAGCTGTAATGTATACTTTAACCAATAAGGAGAAAAACATATGAGAATTGACACATCAAAATACCCAGAAGGAGAAACTGCTGTATCCGCTGATAGGATTAGGCGTCTCAAATTATTAAGCAAACTGGCAACCGTTATGTGCATTGCGATGTATATTTCATATATTCCTCAAATTATTAGTAATTTTTCAGGGCATCCAGTCGGGTTTCTACAACCGTTTGTAGCAATGGTGAATGCTTCGTTATGGACTGGCTATGGCTGGAACAAAACATATAAAGATTGGCCTGTAATAATCGCCAATGTTCCGGGCATTTTTTTTGGATTATTCACAGTGGTTACGATATACATCCACTAGGTAAAAAGAGTTGACTAATAATAAAATGAACCCCAAAAGTTAGATTTTTTGTCTAATTTTTTGGGGTTCATTTGATAGTTATAAACCCTACAGTTCACTCATAGAATCATTGAATGTTAAGCTTTATGACGGTCGGTTATTGGGTGCTTACGGTTAAAATCAAGCAACCTGAATCTATATTTGCGTTAAAGCTTCATCAATAGGTGTTTTTCCATCGCTCATTTTAATAATCTTTTTGCTGGTATTGTCGAACTTGATAATGGCAGCCAGTGTCTCAGCAACATTTTGAATTGTATTCTTTGTTCCACTATTCTCATTAAGAGCAATTCTGTGAGAACCCTTTTCTTCAATCAATGCGGCAGCTTGTAAGATGGTGTAGTTCAACTTGCTCTGATGGACAAGGTAATTATCGGCGAAGAACTTAGCAATATTATAATTCAAAAGATCTTCCATACCTCTCTTCTTCCATTGTTCTGGTTCTAAAGAAAAGGCGGAACTAAGCATAATAAACCGATTAATATGATTTTTCTTTGCAACTTGCATTATTTTAACAGCACCGAAGGCATCGGTCTGTAGTAAGTCTTTGCCGCGTGATCCAGCGACGAAATAAATTGCATCTGCGTCCTTGATAATTTTTGACAAGGTTTCAAGTTCATCGTGCAGGTCCAACTTTAATGGTGTAACATGTGGATTCTGCAAGACTCTTTCTGGAGATCTGGCACCAGCCAAAATCTCATGGTCTTCCAACGCTAATTGTTCAATTAATTTAGTAGCGACACGTCCTGTGGCTCCAACAATAAATATTTTCATTTCCGCACCTCTTTAATATAATTATCAGTTATATTCTAGCATTTTTGATTATTTTACGGCTAATGATTACACTTTGGTCAAAATGTATTTTAGGTGTGCAAAGTTCCAATCCGCATAATTTTTTTTCTAGTAATCATGCGGTTGCAAAAAAGATTTGCTAGACATTTTCTTCATTATTTAATAGCGTAGTTGTTGTAAGAGAGGGGTGATAATTATGGAATTAGCCAAGATTCTGATTCAAGAAAGAAAACACTTGGGGAAAACACAGCAAGAAGTTGCGGATGATTTATTTATTTCGCGACAGACGCTTTCTAATTGGGAAAATGGGAAGAACTTTCCTGATGTGCCAACATTAATTAAGCTCAGCAATTATTACAATTTTTCACTTGATATTATGAAGGGAGATAAGCAACTGATGAAGAAAGTTGAAACGGATTACGAATTAATTAATATCAAAAAGGCTAATAAGAAATATTCTTGGTCACTCTTGATATTGCTAACATTGGTCATTATAGCGGCTTTTGCAATGTCATTCTTTGAAAATCAAACAGGTGTGGTCAAATCGTTGACATTGGTTATGTCACTGTTAATTCTTGCATCGCTTTACGTTTCTTATAATTTCCTGAAGCAAGTCTATCAAAAGTATGCGGACGAGCCTAATACACCACTGTTCGTACCAAAAGTTTTTGGCTATGGGATTGCAATTAACCCATATCACAAAATCGGCAAGTTGATTTTTGCACTTCTCTTTCTCGCAATCGCTATTTTTTTCTTGGTCACGATAGTTTCTTTGTTTGTGTGATTTTTGGTAGATGTGATGTAAATCAAGTCTCATAGTATGTAATCAATGAAAGAATTAAACCATGGTAGAGTAAAAATTTTAATAAAACTTCATTAAAGGGAGTCACCGGATAACTTTGATTTACACTTCAAAGCAAATTTTATGAATATTTCTTAACAAGAGTATTAAATAATTTATTACTCGACCGATATCTATAAACATGAGGGGGAAGCCTCAAAATAAACTCGTAAAAAATGGAGGAATTAAATATGCGTATAAATACTAATATTTCTGCTATGGATACACTTCGTAATTTGAATGCTGCAACTGCAGCTAAAAGTGATTCTTTGTCAAAGCTTTCATCTGGGTCACGTATCAATAAAGCCGGTGACGATGCTGCTGGATTAGCTATTTCAGAAAACATGAAGTCACAAATCAGTGGAATGACTCAAGCAACACGTAATGCCCAAGATGGTGTTTCGTTGATTCAAACAGCTGAAGGTGCACTTAGCGAAAGCCAAACAATGATTGAACGTATGCGTGATCTGTCTGTTCAAAGTGCCAACAGTACTCTATCAGATAGTGACCGTACGGATATCCAAAAGGAATTCGGTGCTCTTCAAAGTGAGATCACACGTGTCAGCAAGGATACAGAATTCAATAACAAGAATCTCTTGAGTGGTAATAACACATTTAGTTTCCAGATTGGTGCAAATGCTGGGCAAACACTTTCAGTTTCAATTAGTGACATGAGTGCAAGTGCATTAAGTATTGATTCATTGTCATTAGTTGCATCTTCTACTGAAGTTGCATCTGTACAGGCAGCAGCAGCAGCAGTTACAACTTTAACTTCAGCATCGACATTGGCCGCTGCTGATATTACAAACTTAGGACTACTTGGTATTGATACTACAGGATTAACTGTAGGTGCTTCAGGAAGTGCTGTTTCTGGTTTGTCAGATATAGTTGCTAGTGCTACAACTTTAGCAACTGATGCAACCGCAGCACAAGAAACAGCTGATATTAGCAAAGCATCTCAAGCAATTACAGCACTTAAAAAGGCTGTAAGTACTGTTTCTGGTCAACGTGCCGACCTTGGTGCCGCACAAAACCGTTTGACACATACAATCAACAACTTGGGAACAACTTCTGAGAACTTATCAGATGCTAATTCACAAATTCGTGATGTTGATATGGCTTCAGAAATGACAACATTTACAAAGCAAAATATCTTGACACAGGCAGCGACATCAATGCTTTCACAAGCTAACTCAATGCCTAATACGGTACTTACATTACTTCAAGGTTAAGCTTAAGCTTAAGCACGCTGATTTATCGTTATACAATAGCGCTCAAAAGTCGAATGCAGGTTCGACTTTTGTCGTATACATAAGGATTGCTTATAAACACATAATTTGCTAACTTAAATATTATAAAGTGAAAGGATTGATATTATGACTAGTGTGACGACTACTGATGGAATTAGTACTACATTGGGACAATATTCAGGTATCACTGCAAGTACCATTGAGTCTTTATTGCAGGCTGATTCTTCTTATGTAGCCAGGACAAAAGCACAGACTCAAATCACGACAAATAGTTCACAACAGACAGCATGGGGAGATATTAAAAGCCGGCTAACCAATTTTTTGACTGATGTTCAAGCACTAGAATCTGACGATGCTTTCAATACAAAAGTTGCAACAACCTCTGATTCTAGTGTGGCTTCAATCTCAGGAACCTCTGCGGCCGATGAAGGAACATATTCGCTTAGCGTCAGCCAGCTGGCAACGAATACTAAAGTCATTGGTAGTCAAGTCTCTACAGATAAGGATACAGCACTTGGTATTAGCGGTACGCTGACCCTGAACAGCAGTGATAGCAGTACGACAACGGCAACTTCGGTTGATGTAGCTATCAGTGCTACTGATTCATTAAGTAATGTAGTTGATAAGATAAATGCACAAACCAATAAATCAGGTGTCAAGGCCAGCTTGGTAGATAATCACTTGGTGCTAACGGCACAGACTGCAGGAGCAAAGACACTCGCGGTTTCGGCCGACAGTGATAGTGTTCTGAGTTCACTAGGGATGAGCAGTGATGCGACAACAACGACAACCGGAAAGACAGCTAAATTCGAATTGGACGGTGTTTCTATTGAACGTAATACTAATTCAGTCTCTGATGCAGTCAAGGGAGTCACAATCAATCTCTCCAAAGTCAGCAGTGATGCAGTGACACTGTCTCTAACGAACGATACCTCCAAAGCTACTTCGGCTGTTAGCACATTGGTCAGTCAATATAATAGTTTAATGAGCCTCATAAGTGATGACTTGGATGTTGGTGATCCAAGCAGTTCGGATAACACCCAGGGAACACTTGTTGGCGATAGCGAGTTAACGCGACTTCAGAATCAATTGAGCAGCTTGATGACTTCTTCAGCCACGAATGGCACAGCTTTGAATGCCAGCAAGTTGGGGATTTCAATTACTGATAATGATGGGACAGTTGGCTTTGACACAGACAAGTTCAATGCGCAATTAGCTAGCGATCCTGATGCAGTCAAGAATTTCTTTTATCAGTCAACTAAGAGCATTACTGGTACAACAAAGTCAGAATCAGGATACGCTGCGAGTCTCGGGAGCTTAGCAAACAATTATTTGTCAGACACTTCGACGAACAAGGGTACTATTGCAGTTAAGCTGGCTGGATATACAACTTCAACTTCTGAATTAAATGACCAAATTAAAACGCTCACAACAACACTTGAGGCTAAAAAGGACCATTATGTTGACATCTATACTCGGCTTGATACTGCAATGATGAAAGCTGAGACACAGCTTAGTTATGTAACGAGTCTAACATCGTCAAGCAGCAGTAGCAGTTAAGGAGAAAGCAAGTGAATAATTATAAGAAGACAATAATGCAGATAAATTCGTTGCTTGCAGATAGTTTGTTACAGCAAGAGACCGATGTGTATGAAGAAGCACTTACTAAAGCCAATACCTTGTTAGATACACTGCAGAGTGCTGCTAGGCCGAATGGATTAGCTGGTATGCCTGAGTATAAGCAACTGCAGCATAATTATGAACAGCTTATCTCACAGATTAAGGATAAAAAGCAAGCGACATTGAATCATATTCAGAAGTTAAATCAATCACGAAAAAGTACTGTAATGACCTATTTGCAACAAGAAGAAGGTCCAGCGTTAATTGATATGGACTTATAAAGTACTAAAGGAGTATAAAAAATATGTACACAGACAAACGTAAGGCCAAAGATGTTTATCTAAGCAGTCAGATTTTAGGAGCCTCACCTGAAAAACTGGTTATTTTCTTGTATGAAGGTGCAATTAAGAGCCTAAAGCGTGCGGAATTCGCACTGGATAAATCTGACAATAATGGTGCTCATCATGAACTGATTAAGGCGCAGGATATCATCAGTGAATTAAAGCAAAGTGTTAACCAAGAAGTTGCTGGAGAACTACCAAAGAGTTTGGTTAACTTATACGACTTTATGAATAGTGAACTTATTAAGGCAAATTTAGGTAAGACAAAGGAACCAATTGGACCGATTATTGAGATGCTGAGTGAATTGCTTGAGTCATGGCAAGAAGTGCTGGCACAGCAAAATAATATTTGATAAGAGGAATGAACCGATGGAGCGAATTAAATGGAGTCAGCCGGTCTTAACAATCTCTTTGCTTGTTTCCAATCACTTGGAGAGTGTCCAGAAGTGCATGGATTCATTGTTGCCAATATTGAATCAAGTCCCTAGTGAACTGATTGTTGTCGATACTGTTGGGGCTGAAGAAAGTGACGGGTCACTACAAGTTGCAACAGAGTATGCTGATTTGGTAGTCCCCTATGAATGGAATAACGACTTTGCTGCGGCACGCAATGCTGGTTTGAAGCGTGGACGGGGCAAATGGTTTTTGTTTCTAGATGATGATGAATGGTTCGATGATGTTTCAGAGTTAATCGCATTTTTCAATAATGAAAAGGAATATTCGAAGTATGGTTCACTTTCGTATATCCGCAGAAATTATTTAGACTTAGAAGGTACAAATTATTCTAAGAATATTGAAACACGTTGCGTTCGTTTGACTGAAAAAACGGAATTCAAGAGTCCAATTCATGAATATTTGTCCCCCACCTACATTCCAACCAAGGCTACAAAGGTATTCATGCATCATTTTGGATATGTGGGCAAGAGCCTTACGGGTAAGCTTGAGCGTAATGAGAGTATCATGCACAAGGGGCTTGAAAGCAATCCTTACGATATGCATCTGTGGGCGCAGTTGGTTGCAGGCATGAAGAAGGATACGAAAGAAGAACGGGATGTTGTTTTTGAGACTGCTGAGGAGGGGTTAATGAATTTCTTTGCAGTGGATAATAAGAATCCGACAAACAAAAATGATGCATTCTCACTCATGTGTTATATGATTCAAGCACGCTTGCTTAATGATTGTTGGCAAGAAGCGCTTGATATCAAAGATGAGTATGCCGACAGGTTTAAGCTGAATCAATATCAAAAATGTGTCCTTGATCAATTAATCTTTGTTACCTTATTGAGCTTGGAAAAATTTGTACAAGCAAGTAGCCGCTTAGAAGACTACATGGGAAATGTGCGCTGGCTTGTTGCGCATCCAAGTATATTTGTCAATCAATCGTCTGCTTATTTTAGAACACTCGTCAGTGTTGAGATGGGAATAAAGATGATGGTAAAGATCTTTATCAAATCAATGGTTGAGAAGAACTATCGGACAATTATTCATTTTGCTAGATATATTCCGTGGAAGGACGATTTTGATAGTACTGCGCGCTTGCTTGGAACCGTACTAGAAGCATTGTTTTTGGAGAATGATTCAAAGGGATTACAGCAATTGCATGATATGTTGCTGAACGATGATGGGCGACTGCCAGATATTTTTGGACGCGATATTGTAATCTTAAAACAAAAAGACAGTATTGAAGCACAGCAGCTTGCGGCTTTTGTTGCCAAGTTGAACTCAGATGATGACTTTGTTTTGCTGCAGCGACTATTGATTGCACGCAATAACGGAGAATTTGAAGTGCTTTTAAGAACGCTCAGAAAAAAGAAAGTAACATGTGCATTGCCTAAGGAAGAATTATTCGCTGAATTGATTAATAAGAGAATTGATCCAGTTTTTGCAATTGATAAGATAAGTCAAGAGGACTGGTATCAGGCTTCACTTGCAGTAGTTCATCAAATGAGTTCGAAAAAAGATGAGATTCCTGAATTTGCACGAAAGATTATGAGTGTTTGGCCAAAATCACAGCGCAGAGAATCGTTATTGCAGTTGTTGTACCATGAGTTTGTCTTCAGTGCAGAAGTTCTGCCAGAAAGTATTGAAGAGCAATTACCATTTTATGCTCGAAGTGTTGTGAGTTGTGCACAGTATCTCTATCATGCGGAGCTTTTGGCGGGTGAACCTTCTAATTTATTACCTGCAGAAACAAGATTTGCGGTCTTTCTTGCACGAGCTTTGGAAGAACAAAATGATGGTAATTATTCATTATATTTTGCTAACCTTAGATGGGGCTTGAATTGCTATGAAGAAGCAAAAACAATTGTCGATCATCTTGTCAAGAAGTATCAAGGACTTGAAATAAAACAAAAGCAGATTGCTGCCGAGATGCAGCGACTGGGCAATCAAGTTAAGGCACAAATCTTGGATATGATTCGCCAAGGAAAAACACAAGGTGTATTGTCGATGATTAATCAGTTGAAAGAGTTACTGCCAGAGGACAGGGATGTTGACCGTCTTAATGAGTTGTATGAGAGATTATTATAAGAAAAAACAATTTGTGAAGTAAAGGTAAATCAACTTGCCAATTTTGGCAGGTTTTTTATTTTGCAAACAAAAAATCACCAAGATTGTTGTGCAGGAGACCTTGAAATAAGCGTAAAAGTATCATAAACTAATAGTAGTTCGTGAAACAATTGTGTTTCACAAAATACAAGCAGATATCAAGAGGAGCAATATGAATCCAACAGAATTTAAACAGGCTCTTTTGGACCTAGGAATAAAATTAGATGACCATCAAATGGAACAGTATGAACAATACTTCCAGTTACTGGTAGATTTTAATGCACATACGAATCTAACAGCAATCACTGAAAAAAATGAAGTGTATCTAAAACACTTCTTCGATTCACTCTTGACGGGTGTAGCGATTCCACAGTTACAAGTAGAATCATTAACTCTATGTGATGTCGGCGCTGGGGCTGGTTTTCCATCGATTCCCTTGAGAATAGCTTTTCCGAATCTTGAGATCACAATTGTGGATTCGTTGAACAAACGAATCTTGTTCTTGGAGAAGTTAGCCGATAATCTTGGATTGACCGGCGTGTCTTTCTTCCATGCTCGGGCTGAAGAGTTTGCCGGTAAGAAGAGTCAATTCCGCGAAAGTTTCGACATTGTGACTGCCCGAGCCGTTGCACGTCTCAATGTTTTGACCGAGTTATGTCTGCCTCTAGTGAAAGTGGGTGGAAGCTTTGTTGCACTCAAAGCTCAAAAAGCAGGGACGGAACTTGATGAAGCACAATTTGCAATTAAGACATTAGGCGGTAAGTTCATCAAAGACGATAAATTGACACTGCCCATCACAGGTGATGAACGACATCTTATTAAGATTGATAAAATCAAAAAAACACCAGCAAAATATCCAAGAAAAGCAGGAACACCTGGAAAGAAGCCTCTAGTAGGGTAGAATAGATGGAGATTCGAGGAGGGATTGAGAGTGGCATTTTCATTTTGGAATAAAGATAAAAAACCAGAAGTCCAAACACAAATGGTAAGAGAAATCGAACTTTCACGGATTGTACCCAATAGATTTCAACCACGGAAGGTTTTTGAAGAAGAAAAGATTGTTGAATTGGCCAATACGATTCGTGATCACGGTTTGCTGCAACCAATTATCGTAAGAGAGTATCAGGAAAATAAGTTTGAGATCATTGCTGGCGAACGGCGCTTCAGAGCGGTATCGTTATTACAATGGGAAAAAATCTCTGCAATCGTTAAGGAAATGACAGATACTGAAGCTGCATCCCTCGCTGTGATTGAGAACCTGCAGCGTGAAAGCCTGACTGCGATTGAAGAGGCCAAAGCATATCACGAACTGATGGAGTTAAATAAGTTGACGCAAACAGAATTGGCAAAGGCACTTGGTAAGAGCCAATCGTTTGTTGCTAATAAGCTGAGATTACTTAAGCTGGCGCCTTATGTGCAGCGTGTAATTATGCAACGCAAGATTTTGGAGCGTCATGGACGCAGCGTGTTAAGCTTGGAAGATGAGCAGCAGATTGAGGTAATCAAGCAGGTTATTGACAAGCAGTTAACAGTCAAGGAGACGGAAGCACTTGTTCTTAAGGAATTGGAGAAGAAGGAGCCGGTTAAGTCAACTAAGAAGAAGCCGCAGCGCAATCAGGCACTTCATGATACGCGAATTGCAGTAAACACGATTAAAAAGTCAGTTAAGCTGATTAAAGAAAACGGAATGAGGGTTAAGACACACGAAGAAGATGTTCCCGGTTTTCATCGGATTGTAATTGACATTCCAGTTGATAAAAAATAACAGTATGATAAATAAAATCATAGGAGGGTCAGAAAACATGGGGATTGTAATAGCACTTGCCAACCAAAAGGGCGGTGTAGGCAAGACAACAACAAGTGTCAACTTGGGGGCTTGCCTCGCAGATCTCGGCAAGAAAGTTTTATTGATCGATTCAGATGCACAGGGAAATGCAACAAGCGGTGTTGGAATTAAAAAGGCAGAGATTGAAAAAGATATTTATGATGTGTTAGTCAACGAGTATCCAATTGCTGATACGATTATTGCTACAAGTCATGCGGGACTTGATATTGTTCCTGCAACGATTCAATTATCGGGTGCGGAGATTGAATTAACATCACAGATGGCACGTGAATCGCGACTCCTAGATGCTATTAAGCAGATTCGAGCGGACTATGATTATATTTTGATTGACTGTCCCCCTTCTCTTGGCCTGCTAACAATTAACGCATTTAGTGCTAGTGATTCAATCTTGATTCCAGTCCAAAGTGAGTACTATGCGCTGGAAGGCTTGAGTCAACTGATGAACACTATCAAGCTTGTGCAGAAACATTTTAATCCACAACTTGCTATCGAGGGTGTTTTGATGACAATGCTGGATGCACGAACCAATCTTGGCTCGCAGGTTGTTGAGGAAGTGCAGAAGTTCTTCAAAGACAAGGTCTACCAAACCGTGATCCCAAGAAATGTCCGCTTGTCGGAAGCACCAAGTTATGGGCTTGCAATTGTTGATTATGACCCCGCATCACGAGGTGCCAAGGAATATATGGCATTAGCGAAGGAGGTATTAGCTAATCATGGTGAATAAAAATAATAAGGGACTTGGTAGAGGAATCGAAGCGCTCTTCCAAGATTTAGAACAAGTCGATGATGGCAAAGAAGTTGTTACAGAATTAGCCTTGGGCGATATTCGTCCAAATCCCTATCAGCCTCGCAAGATATTTGATGAGGATGCGTTATCTGAACTCTCTGTCTCAATTAAAAAATCTGGTGTTTTTCAGCCAATCATTGTGCGTAAGTCAAGTGTCAAGGGGTATGAGATCATCTCTGGTGAACGGCGCTTCCGAGCTTCTAAGTTGGCAGAAAAGAAGAATATTCCTGCAATTATTCGTGAGATTGATGAGGCAAGTATGATGGAGATTGCAATTCTTGAAAATCTGCAGCGCGAAGATTTGACACCGCTTGAAGAAGCACAGGCCTACAATACCTTGATGAACAAGCTGCAGCTTACACAGGAACAAGTTTCTGAGCGTCTTGGAAAGAGCAGACCTTATATTGCTAATTATCTAAGATTGCTTGGATTACCAAAGGAAGTTAAGGATATGCTGCAACGCGAAGAGTTATCAATGGGGCAAGCCCGAACCTTACTAGCCTTAAAAGACAAAAAGCAGGTGATACCTGTTGCGAAGCAGACGGTTGAAGAGAATCTAACCGTGCGCCAGCTTGAACAATTGGTTGCTAAGATGAACGGTAACGAGAAAAAAACTACTAAAAAAGTAAAAAAAGACCCAAATGCAGTTTATTATGAACAAAGTGAGAATGCATTGCGTGAGAAGTTTGGCACAAAAGTTGCAGTTAAAACGAGTTCTAGGCAAGGTAAAGGCAAGATTGAGATTGATTACTTATCGACATCTGATTTCAATCGAATTATGGATATACTTGGAATAAGTCTCGATTAACTATTAGAATAGATGGAGGTATGAGAATGCAAGCTGAATATGAATTGCGTGATATTGTTGAGATGAAAAAGCCGCATCCTTGTGGTACTAATAGTTGGGAAATCATTAGGTTAGGAATGGATATTAAGATTAAATGTACGGGCTGCGGCCATTTGGTAATGCTGCCTCGCCGAGAATTCAATCGTAAGTTAAAGAAGATACTGAAAAAAGCAAATATTGAAGAATAAGAAAGAGTGAAATAAATTATGGCATTAACAGCTGGAATTGTGGGATTACCTAATGTTGGGAAATCAACATTATTCAATGCGATTACTAACGCAGGAGCGGAGATGGCTAATTACCCTTTTGCTACAATCGATCCTAATGTAGGGATGGTTGAAGTGCCCGATCAGCGTTTAGCAAGAATTGATGAACTTATCCCAGCAAAGAAAATTATTCGAACAACCTTTGAATTTACTGATATTGCAGGAATTGTTAAAGGGGCAAGTAAAGGTGAAGGTCTGGGTAATAAATTCCTAGAGAACATTCGTCAAGTTGATGCAATTGTACATGTTGTTCGTGCTTTTGACGATGACAACATTACGCATGTCAGCAATAAGATTGATCCCTTAGATGATATTGACACGATTAACCTAGAATTGATTTTGGCAGATTTAGAAAGTGTTAACAAGCGTTATGCCAGGGTCGAGAAGGTCGCACGGACGAAGGATAAAGAGGCAGTTGCTGAATTCAGTGTGTTACAAAAAATCAAACCGGTTCTAGAAGCAGGAAAGTCTGTTCGTTCACTTGAATTTGACGAAGAAGAGAAAAAAATTGTTAAGGGCTTGTTCCTCTTAACGTCTAAACCAGTTCTGTATGTTGCTAATATTGCTGAAGAAGATATGGCAGACCCTAGCTCTAACGGTTATGTGCAGCAGATTCAGCAATTTGCCGAAGCAGAAGGTTCACAGATGCTGGCAGTTAGTGCAAAAACAGAAGAAGAGATTGCTCAATTAGATGATGCAGATAAGAAAGACTTTCTGGAAGCAGAAGGGGTTGAGGAATCCGGCCTAGATCGGTTGATTAAGGCAGCGTATAAACTGTTGGGTCTAGCTACATTCTTCACTGCTGGCGGCAAAGAAACACGTGCTTGGACATTTAGGCAGGGAATGAAGGCACCTCAAGTTGCAGGAATAATTCATTCGGACTTTGAACGCGGCTTTATTCGCGCCGAAACATTTTCATTTACAGATTTAGACCAACAAGGCAGTGTTGCCGCTGTACGTGAAGCCGGGCGTCTCCGCTCTGAAGGAAAAGAATATGTGGTCCAAGATGGCGATATTATTGAATTTAGATTTAACGTATAGTAATTATGTAAAAGGATGGGGATTATCTTGGCAGAAAATAATAAAGAAACTGGAAGCAAACAAACTCTTCCCGAGACAGAGAAGGTAACAGGAAAAGTTGAGAAGAAGGATACTGCTGAACTAACGAAGCGCAATGCAGAGTATTTGTTCAAAATTAAAAAAGTTCTTGAAGAAAAGGATGTTGCAAGCCAAAAGATTGAAGACGCTCTGCAGTCAATGACTGAAGAACTTAAAGAAAAACAGCGTCAAGGTATTACTGCAACAAAGCTTTACGGAACTGTGAATGAAAAAGTTGATGAGATTGTCAAGGGACCAAAGAAAGCTCCTACAGCAACGCCATTTTGGAAGATTGCTCTGGATAATGGATTGATGATGTTTATGATGTTCTGTATCATGTATGCGATTTTGCAACAATTCTCGCCAAATTCGTCCCAGATTAATGGCGGTTTTCTGACATTGATTGTCACATCCGTTATTGCTGGTGTCGCGATGGCATATTTCTACCGTGTTGCAGGCGACCGCAGAACTAGTGGCAAGAAATTGCCCTTTTGGAAAACAATGTTATTATCACTTGCATTGGTTGTCATTTGGGTATCAGCCTACACACTTGTTGTGAATGTTCCCGGTATAATTAATCAGACGCTTGAACCTGTTGTTTATGTCGTTTTGGCAGCCTTAGTGTTTGGTTTACGTTATTTCTTAAAGAAGAAGTATGACATTAAGAGTACACCATTTTAAAAGGATTATTAGTTTGTCTCGGTTACACACTAAAAAGCTTCCACTTATCAATTATTTGGTTAATTACCAATTCTTGATTTAGTGAAAGCTTTTTATTTATTCAAATAATTAGGATTTACTAGCAAATTCTTGATAGAACTAGTAGGTATCGTGAACTTTGGTGTTCCCATATAACCAGGAGCAATTTCGAATTGTTGGAAGACAATAACTAATTGATGATTTTTATTGATATAAAAGCTGTGCTCAGCATTTAGGATAGCACCTTTTGAACCTATTCCTTCAGCTAAGTCCTTTTTTGTCCAATAGTATTTACTGTCTGATGATTTGACCTGCTCCTTAATTTGTTTTTCAATTTGATTGCTAATTGCTGTGATATAATGCTTGGATTTGAAGAGCAACGGCAGAGTTACAACTGTTCCTGCCTGTTTATCAACTGTATCGTACAGTAATGTTGTTTCTGAGTCTGCCATTGTTTTGGTCGACTGGCGCTCAAGTACTAAAAAGCGACGATCATCCACGAGTTTTTTATAGTTACTTGTGACACTAATTCTTTTATTTTTATTAATCCTAAAGTCTTTTTCAATTGCCTGATATTTTTTCTTCGAATTTGCAAGATATTTTTTATTTAAGGATGCGATTGCCTTATTCTTTGAATCAATATAGGGAGTTTTGATATTAACGTTATGATTGTTTGTATTATCATGATAGCTAGAGCCAGTTAAAATTTTGACAAACTTGCCAATGATTGGTAATTCAGCTGCAAAGCTTCGAACAGGTGGAACTACGATTGTCAGGAGTAAACAAATTGCAAAAAAACTAATTGTCCCAGCTGCAAAACGTTCCCAAAATATTAAACGTAATTTATGGAAAAACTTTTTTTCCTCGGAAGCAAAAGTATTAATAATTTGTTTCTTAGTATCTTCAGAGACAGAGATTGAAACATATGTCTTTCTAAATGAACTAAGTATATCTTTTGTTGTTTTCAAAGAGTTCCCTCCTTATTTTCGAGAATTTCACGTAGGTGATTTAACGCGCGATACATTTTTGTTTTAACGGTATTTACATTCATATCTAAAATAATTGCAGTTTCTTCTAATGTAAATCCTTCAAAAAATTTTAATACAATAATTTCTTTTTCAGGAGAATCTAATTTCGAAATAATTTCATTAAGCTCCATTCTAGTCATTATAGAGTTACTTTGAGTAACTTTTTCTACCGAAATATCAACACTAGTTGGTTCATGTTGTTTCTTTCGCCAGGCATCTTTACAAGTATTAATTAATATTCGATAATACCATCCTTGGATATTTTGAATGTTATTGTTTTTTTGTAATGACAATAAGACTTTGTTGAAGCTCGTTTGAATAAGATCAAGTGCATCATCATGATGATGTGTGTAGCTGAATGCAATACGATACATTTTTTCGTATTCATGGGAAACAAGTTGTTCAAGCTCATTGACACTGGTCTTTAGCTTTTTTCTTCTTTGCAGTCTATTAAAGATAACGTTCACCGACTTTCGTGGTTCTTAATATATTAGACGTTTTAATGATATGAAAAGTTTCAAGAAATTTAAAATAATCTGACTTTTGAAACATCTTTAGTGGGATACCAAAAAGGATTGGGTCAAATGATATCTTTTGACCCAACCCCACTCTTTGTAAATAAACGTGTTTCGTAAGTCAAACTTTGCCATTTAACTTCGAATCACTCATATTTCCCTGATTTATGTCATACCCTTCATCAACTTCCACTGTTATGCCGGGCTTTATCCTATTATGCCGTTTAATTTCCCTATTTAAAAGAATTGCAGTTATGATTGCTAGAAGTGCAAAGCCACTTGCTCCAGGCCCAATTACGGCTAATCCATGATTTGTAACTAGTATTCCACCGGTTGCAGAGCCAAGAGAAATTCCAAAGTTAAAGAAGATAGAATTTAAAGAAGACGAAAGAACTAATGACTGCGGATACTCCTTTTCTGCAACACTAAAGAAGTGCACTTGAACGGGTGCATTCAATAGATACATCGTGATTCCCAAAAGAAGAATTAACAAGAGCCCTAACCACTTTACATAAGGTAGGAATATCATCAAAATAAATAGGATTACCTGACAAGAATATACAAGCGGCATCCGCAAAAGTCCATCATTTTCTGCAAGATATCCACTTGCTTGATTACTGATGATGGACATTAAACCAAAGACAAACAATAGGATACTTAGACTGTCGGTTGAGAAACCCAGCTCGGTTGTTAGGATTGGGCGCAAGTAAGTATAGAATACATAAATACCGCTGGCACTGAGCATTACCAGTAAAGAACCCAACCAGATGCGAGAATCACGTACAAGAGTGAGCTGTTCAAGCAACTTGCTGCTCTTTGCAACAGGTGTTTTAGGCATACTAAAAGTAAAGAGTATCAGTGTCATAATGCTGGCAATCGTAATCACAGCAAAGGCAATCCGCCAATTAAAAGTGGTGCTGATCCACGTACTTAACGGTACACCAAAAACTGACGCAATACTAAATCCAGAGAAGACCCACGAAACCAGCCATGCACGTTTTTCAAGTGGAGCAATCAGATTAGCGAATATTAAGGCAAGCGAAATAATGATGCCTGAAACAAGCGCAGTCATAATCCGCGAAACTATTAGGAAATTATAATTAGGTGCAATAAAGCTCATCAGATTGCTTAAAATAAAAATAATCATAAACCAAAATAATGACCAAAAATAACGGAACTTTGCAATTAGTGCAGTTAATATAGGAGTTGAGAAGGCATAAACAAAAGCAAAGATTGTTACTAAATAACCAACGGTGGTTACTGATTTATCAAATTGATGTGCAAGGTCATTCAAGATTCCAACAACAATGAATTCACTGCATCCTAAAACAAAGGCAATCAAAATAAGGACAGTTGCCCTGAATTTAAAACTCCTCATGGTAGCGCTCCTCTTCTAAGAATATAATGACACAATCATAATGATATCGTGTTGACTAATTAAAAGGAAGCTTTATTTTGATTTTAGTCTTAAAGTTTCTTTTTTTGAAAAATATATTGAAAAACATTGTTTTTTATTATAATATTTTCATGGTATACGAATTATATTTAGGTGTAAGATGAATAATATATGTTTATTGGAGGATGCTTATGCACTTGTTATCAGATTTAATAGCGGCAATCGGAGTAGTATTGAATGGTATTCCACAAGGTATTATGGCAATGGGTCTTGGATTTGCTGTTTTTCCCACAACTTTTTCATTTGTTTTTGCTTCAGCAGTTAATGGGGTCTTTGGTTCAGTTGCACCAATCTCATTTCAGGCTGAGTCGCTAGCTTTAACTGGAAATCTGGGGAAGGACTTGCGCGAACGGACATCTATTATTTTTGGCGGTTCAATAATTATGGCTGTTATTGGTTTCACGGGATTGTTGCCTAAAATTGTGTCAGTGCTAGGTAATAATATCATTGATGGAATGATGGCAGGTGTAGGGCTAATGCTTGCTAAGATAGCTGTCGATATGAATAAAGGAAGTAAGAGCAAGACGGGCTGGATTTCGATTATGATTGCAGCCATCACATACATAATTTCAAAGGACTTAGTATGGACAATTGTTTTATCAGTAATTGTCTCAAGTGTTTTTGCAGTTTTTGTAGAACATTATCGCAAGGAACTACCAACTAGTGTGACGGAACGCAGATTTAGATTTTTGAAACCAATCTTCAATGTAAGGATTGTTCGTGGGGCGCTTGGCTTAGCATGCCTTAATATTGGAGCAAATCTTTCTTATGGATTGATCACAGGACAGATGACTGGCATTAAACCGAACCCGGTAGACTTGAATCTACTGACAATTACACAGTCACTTGCAGATATGGGAACTAGTCTTTTAGGAGGAGCACCAGTAGAAACAATTATTTCAGCGACAGCGAGTGCGCCTGAACCCGTAATTGCAGGAATAATGATGATGCTCATCATGGCGATTATTTTATTTGCTGGATGGTTGCCAAAAATTGGGAAGTTTGTTCCAAGTTCATCAATTGCAGGTTTCTTATTTATTTTAGGCGCAGTTGTTATTTTCCCGGAGAATGCTGCAGCTGCGTTGAATGGTGCGAATAGTCTTGTAGCTGGAATTACGTTAGTTGTAACTGCAATTTTTGATCCATTTGTTGGAATAACGACCGGAGCCTTTTTGAAATTCTTATTGCCACTGATTGGATTGGGGGTCTAGCAGATGCCAAAATATTACGAACTAGAGTTAGGAAAACTCACACGCAAATTGCCGTTGATTAGGTTAAATCCAACTCTTACAATTGCTTCTTTTGTATTACTGGGGGATGCAGAATTAACTCATTATGCTGCTCAAGAGCTGAGCAAAAGGATTAACGAACCGTTTGATTACGTAGTAACGATGGAGAGTAAGGGAGTCCCATTAGCACAAGAATTAAGCCAGTGTATGGGGAAAAAGCGGTATATTGTACTTAGGAAAAAAGTTAAGGATTATATGAAAAATCCGCGTGTTTTAGCGGTCAATGCGATTACATCTAGTCAGGAACAGGTTCTGGTATTAGATGGTACAGATGCGCAAATAATTGCTGGCAAGAGAATATTGCTCCTAGATGATGTGATTAGCAGTGGGGGCTCAATGATTACTGCGAAGAAGCTAGTTGAGAATGCAGGTGGACAGGTAATATTACAAGCTGCTATTTTGGCAGAAGGCAAGGCTAGTGAACGCAAGGATATTTTATATTTAGAAGAATTGCCATTGTTTGACTAGATAACGAAGTAAAATTTGCTGATTTGATAATGAAAGCTGTGTGGCAGAAAAGAATAAAATGTTGCTTACTTTTAATAAGTACGTATAATGAAGATAACTTATTGATTTAATGATATTTGTTATCTAGAGTAAGAATTAGGAGGAAGTAATTATGGCAGCTATTATTCCGCAATTTCAGTTATCGGAGAAGACGCATACTGGAACCGTTGCATTGAAGGTCGCAAACCTTGTGAAACAAACAGAATTTTATTCTCGGGTCGTTGGGTTAAATGTGTTGTCTCAAGGTCATATGAAAAGTGTTTTAGGTGCAAACAATGATAAAAAACCATTGTTGATACTGAGAGAGATTGAGAATCCATTACCTTTGACACGTAAAACCGGATTGTATCACGTTGCATTTCATTTACCAACACGTAAAGATTTAGGCAATGCACTTATCAAGTATATGACTAGCAAAGCACCCGTTATTGGGGCTAGTGATCATGGCTATAGCGAAGCAATCTATCTTACTGATCCAGAAGGCAATGGAATTGAAGTCTATCATGATAAGCCACGTGATGTTTGGGATGTTCAGCCAGATGGTGAAATTCCAGCAATCACTATCGAAATGGATGCTGAAGGTGTAGTCGGTGCAGCTGATCGGAACTGGCAAGGCTTTCCAAGCGGAACGACCGTAGGCCATGTACACTTGAAGGTTGCTGACCTAGACAAAACGCAAGACTTCTATATCGATGTTTTGGGATTATCATTGAAGACGGATTTCGGTCAACAAGCGAAGTTCTTTGCAACAGGTGATTATCATCATCATATTGGGTCAAATATTTGGAATGGTCATAATATCCCTGGAATGGCAGAAAATGATTTAGGACTTGATTACTATACTTTTTTTGCACCCGATAAAGAGGAAGTTTCACGAATTGAGGAACATCTGAATGTGATTGAATATGCCTTTGATAAGGATAGCACAGGTAATCTATGGTTGATGGATTCAAATGAAATAAAGATTCAGATTCAAGTTGAATGAGTGGGATACTTAGCCGCTGATCTGTAGAATGTATTATTGATTAATAATATAGAACAATAACGAAGAAAGAGGTCTGTGCGAGTGGAAAGCATAGGTCTTTTTATTTTATATATAAATTTGAGAAATTCCATAATTATGTACAACGAAAATTATTTGCTCTAGAATTAAGATAGTAAGCTTTATATTTTAGTGTTGTATTAAGTAGGGCTTTTATAATAGAGAGGCGAGTATTGATGGATAGTGGTAGTCAGGATAAAAGTCAGACTAGTTTTTTAAGATACTGTGTTTATATTATTTCACTAGGTGGTTTTTTATTTGGGTATGATACAGGAGTTATCAATGGAGCACTAGCATTTATGAGTAAAAAGGCTGAACTTGATTTAAGTCCAACGTTACAAGGAATAGTTTCAAGTTCGCTAATTCTGGGAGCCTGCATTGGGGCACTGGGATGTGGACAGGTTGCGGACCATATTGGGCGACGGCGGACATTAAGACTTATTGCTGTTATATTCACGATTTCTACAATTTTATGTGCGTTTGCACCAAATTTTTGGCTGATGACTTCTTTTAGATTTGTTTTGGGTGTTGCTGTTGGTGCAGCATCAGGAATTTCTCCGATGTACTTGGCAGAGATTTCCCCTAAGGCTGTCAGAACGGTAAATGTTAATAAAAATGCAATTGCAATTGTTTTAGGTCAGTTGACAGCTTTTATCGTTAACGCAATTTTAGGCAATGTTTGGGGTGACTGGTCGCCAATCTGGCGAGTGATGGTCTTTTCTGCAAGCATTCCTGCGGTAATTCTCTGGATTGGATCATTCAAGATTGCTAATAGTCCAATCTGGATTATGGCTGAGAAACAATATAAGAAAGCCAAAGGTATTTTTAAAAAATTGGGTTTCAACAAATTAGCTTATAATAAATTGAAGGAGGATTCCGCAGAAGAAGATGAACCTAGGGTTTCTTGGAAGGATATTTTTAAGAACAAGAGTTTGTGCTATTTATTGATTTGTGGAATGTTGGTTGCGTTGATTCAGCAAATCTCGGGTGTTAATGCAGTGATGTATTATGGCACTATATTGATGGAGAAAGTAGGAATGGGGCAAGGTGATTCATTGTATGCAAATATTTTGATTGGTTTTGTTTCGCTTATCGCAAGTATCATAGGTACAAGAATGATTGACAAGTATAACCACAAAAAGATGCTTGTAGTTGGCTTAGCAGGCAATGTTTTGTTCTTGCTTTTACTTGGGATAACGATGAAAACTGCGTTATTTTCACAATTAATTACTAATATTTTGATTCTATTATTTTTAGCGCTCTTTCTTGCATGTCATCAAGGAATAGTTAGTCCGGTTACTTGGTTAATCCTGACTGAGATTTTTCCAAACAGGATTAAGTCACGATTAATGTCTGTTTCAACTGCAACAGTCTGGCTTTCTAACTTTGTGATTAGCCTAATTTTTCCAGTTCTTATATCTGTAGTCGGGATTGCAGTCGTCTTCTTTATATTTGCAGTCTCAAATGGCGTAAGCATTATGTTTTCAACACTTGTGTTAAAGCATAATAAATTACAAAAAGCATACGATGCAGGTAAAGAAATAAAATAACTGTCAGTTAAAGAAAGTAGGAGATAATATGGTTGAATTCTACATTGGAACTGAAGTAATTAATGAATTACCCGTTAATAGGTTACCAAAATTCTATTCTTTTGGTGTACCTACCTACACTAATTTAGGCGACCAAGCGGTATCTTTAGCACAGAAAAAGTATATCGAACGTGAATTTCCAGAATATCAATTTATTGAAATTTTAGAAGATGATAATGATGAGGGGATTGAAGTAGTTAAAAAGGCTATTAGACCAGGAGATATTGTTTCGTTTGTTGGTGGAGGCAATATGGGCAGCTTGTACACTGATCATGAGGAAGCTCGGCGCAAAGTGTTTGCCACATTTGTTGATAATCTGACGATTTCGTTTCCGCAATCAATACATTTTGAAGATAATGAACATGGTAAGGCTGAAGAAAAGCTAAGCCAAGAGGCATATGCAAAGAATCCGCATCTTTTTTTAATTGCAAGGGATGCACAAAGCTATCATCGAATGCAGACAACTTTTGAAAATAAGGTCTTGTTTACTCCCGATATGGTTCTGTACATGAAATCTGTAAAACATGAGGTAAAGAGATCAAGCGCACTGATTGTGCTACGACATGATAGTGAGAAAGTTGTTAAGCAAACAACTGTTGATGCTCTAAGAGCTCTTCTTAGTAAGAATAGCAGTGTTGATGAAACAGATACGGTTCTCGATACTGTCAATCGTATTACTCCAGTTAACCGCGAAAAATTATTCAGAGAAGAATTGGAGCTTTTTGCAAAACAAGAGATTATCGTGACTGATAGATGGCATGCGATGGTGTTTTCTGTACTGACAGGAACTCCATGTCTGCTATTTGGAAATAGCTATGGTAAAGGAAAGCACGCCTATTTTGATTGGTTAGAGCATATTAACTGGGTCAGTTATACGGATGAAGATGATGTTGAGCTGCTTCAACGGCAAATCAATGAGCTTAAACAAGTTGAGATTCATGAATACAACATCAAGGATGATTTTAATCAACTAAAACATATAATTCAGTTAAATTCAAATAAGTATGGTTTCTAATAATGGCTTATAATTTTTCAGAGGAGAATCCATCCCTAATAAAAGAGCAGGAAAAGGCATACGAAAATAACAACACCAAATTCTGGGAAGTCTGATAGTTAAAGGCGAGTATTAATTCACCAATGATGAAGAAAAAGAGGCAAGTAATGGAGATAGGCTTATAGAAAATCCGATTTTTTAATTTATAGGTATCATGTTTTTTCTCGAATAAGTGACGTAGGAAGAGTAGGAAAACTATCGGAATCAATGATAATAAGAGTGCTGTATTATTTGTTGAAAAATTCAGTACAAAAACAAAAAATGCAAGGATTAGATTGGCATGGAGTGCATATTTCCAATCGAATGTTAGTTTTTGGCTGTTGTCCATATATACTCCTCCTATGTGATTTATTTCATTATTATACCTTTAATTTAAAAGTTAGTAAAGACATAATTTGAGGATCAATTTTTTTCTAGATAATAAAATAAGAGGTTGGGCCAAAAGTTTGGTTTAACCTCTCTATTTGTTGTGTATAAAAGTGTTTTATAAGTACTAATTCTTCGCCTAATTTCGAATTAGTATTCAAATTTTCTCAACTTTATACTCCCTTATTTCTTTGTATATTCTAGTTTTACGAATCAGAAAAACTTAGCAGATATATTACAGATTCTCCCAAGCCGCCGAACCGATTGTCGGGAAAATGTGTACAATTCTACTAATCTGTTCGGGTGTCAATTTGAGTTCGATTGCTGGTAATAATGTATTAATAACATCTTCCGCATGATTACTTATCTCTGTTGCACCCACGAGTTGATGTGATTTAGTGTAGACTAATTTGTTTTCTCCGAATGTTTCTTTTTCAACATGGCGGTACCAATTATCCAAAATATTATTTGTGGAAACGGTTAGACTGTCATTTTTTGCTGCTTCTTCCGGTGTCACACCGACTTTTGCAATTCGAGGAATAGTGAAGACAGTTGAAGGAATTGCTGGATAATCAATTGGTTGACTCGTTGCACCAGTGAAGGTTTTCATCAGATAAATTGATTCAAAAATGGCAGTGGGAGTGAGCTTGGGCTGGGTTTTCTTTAAAACATCCCCACTTGCATAAATATGGGGGACAGTCGTCTGCAAGTAGTCATTTACAATAACTCCATCCTTGTCATAATCTACTCCGATGCCTTCTAGCCCAAGACTTGTTGTGTTGGGAGTTCGTCCAGTTGCGTCCAAAATCCAATCAGCTTTAACTTTTTCAGTATCATTGTAATGGATAGTCTTACTGTCAAAATCATCTGAAAATGAGTTAACAGTTGCGTTTTTGATAAAAATTACACCAGCTTGACTAAGCTTAGCAATTATTTTTTCTACAAAAGGCTGATGGAATTTTCTTAATGCTTTATCTGCACGCAAAATGACTGTGACTTGAGAGCCAAACGCAGATGCGATTGAGGCAAACTCCATTCCGATGTATCCCGCACCAATGATCGCGATTCGCTTAGGCAATTTTTTTAAATTCATAAAAGCACTACTGTCATTTACAATTTGGCGTCCAGGTAAGTCTAATTGGTGAGGATGCATTCCCGTTGCAATAACGAATTTTTCTGCTGAGATTTTCTTCCCATTTACTATAATAGTGTGCGAATCGATAAAATGTCCCCGACCTTTAATCAAGGTAATCCCATTATCTTGCATTAAATTAGCGATAAATTCAGGTAGAGCATCAATTACTTCATGTTTGTGTGCAATCGTGTTTTGCCAATTCAAATCTAGAATCGGACTAACAAGTCCCTGCATATCACTTACTTGATTGGCAAGGGCAACAGGAGCTTCAAGTGTAATTTTTGCATTGCATCCCCTATTAGGACAGGTGCCACCAACGAGTCCGCTTTCAACAACGGCAACTTTGACACCTTGTGCAGCAAGTGGAATTGCACCGTCGAATGTACCATGACCACTGCCAAGATATAAGACATCATAGTCATAAGAATTTGTGGACATAAAAAGACCTCCTCATTTTAAACGAATGATTACCAGTTAATATAACCATATCGCAGTGCGAGATCTTAAACAAAATAAATGCCTAGTTATTTGCTGTTTGTTTACTTAAAAAAGTTAGTGCAAAATCTTGGTAAAAATCAATTGCTTTTAAGTAAGAATCAACATCAACGTACTCGTTACTTTGGTGCGAAGTATTGGAACCTGGTCCGATAACGATACTGTTGAAGGATCCCTTTGCTTGCAAGAATTCGGCACCGTCATTAGCACCCAGACTTCCGGTAATGGCTGCTGGTTGACTCCAATATTTGGAATGAACCTGCGTTGCTATTTTAATTATTGGGGAATCTGGGCTACCGGGAATAGCTTCTTCTGGGAAACTATATGTGATTGCTAGATTGAAATTTGTTTGTTCATTTAATTCAGCAATAATTTTTTCAAGTTCTGCGTAAAACAATTTATTTGGGTATTGCGGAATTGTCCGTATGTTTCCTAAAAGTTCTGCATATGAAGGAATATTATTGACTTGTTCGCCACCGTTGATAACTGTAATATTATGCGTAACACCGCCAAGAACTTCATCAGTTGCAGTGAATTTTGCTAGCCGAGTCTTTGCAAGTTTGTAGAATTCAATTAAATTATCAATCGCATTGATGCCATATTGCGGACGAGCACTATGAGCAGATTTTCCTTTAGAGGTTACTTTGTAGTCAATCACGCCCCGAGCCGTATAAACAATTCGTTGCATGTTGTCTGTTGGTTCTGCAATTAACAAGCCAGCCAAGTTGTCTGCATAACCTAGCTTGGTTAGCTGAGCGGCCCCATATTCACCTGTTTCTTCACCGACTGTTGCTAGAAGTCGAACTCGACCCGGAAGCTCGGCTTTTTTTTCGAGTAGCTCTAGCAGTGCAATAACTAAGGCTGACAAACCGCCTTTCATGTCAGTTGCACCACGACCGAAAATTCGGTTATCTATAATAGTTGGTTCAAAAGGTGGAGTTGACCAGTCAGCTAGATTGCCAGGAGCAACAACATCCATGTGACCAGAATATCCCAAGATGGGTCCCGAATTACCGACAGTAATCACTAAGTTATCACGGTTGGGAGCATAAGGAACTTTTTCGATTTTTATGTCTGGGTAATCAGTGAATAAGGAAGCGATATAGTCAGCGACCGCCGCTTCATTATCATTAACTGATTCAATTGCCAAAATATTTTTTAAAATTTCGATTTTTGTTTTTTTATCCATTTTTAATTACCAAATTATCCTTTATATTCATATGATGTTGTTATTATAGCATAAAGATGAATAAAAATTAATTTTATGACTGTGTTTTTTAAAAAATAGTAGATATATACGGAAGTAAACATTATTCATAGTTGGTATCTGGTGTTTGAATGATACGTAAACTTGTTGATTTTCATGTAAAATAAGCGTTTTTTATATCTTGTATTTCATCTACCCTTTCCTTCTTTTAGAACAGATAGGATGAAATAAATTTAACATATTAAACAAAAAGTTCTGACATTGGCTGATTTTCATCAATTAATGTCAGAACTAGTTTTAGTTTGTTTAGAATATTGGGACTCTTTAGAAATTCAAACAGGCAATACTTAGACCTTTAATGTCTGTCCAACGTAAATCAGACTTGTGTTAGAGATACTATTTAAAGAAGCAAGCTTGCTAACAGTTGTACCGTAAGCTTTTGCGAGTGCAGATAAAGTGTCCCCTGATTTGACAGTATAGGTGGACGATGAACTTGAACTAGTAGACGAACTTGAGCTTGACGATGTCGTCGAACTGCTACTGAGCTTCAAGACTTGTCCAACGTAAATCAGACTTGTGTTAGAAATACTGTTTAAAGAAGCAAGCTTGCTAACAGTTGTACCATAAGCTTTTGCAATCTTGGACAAGGAATCACCTGACTTAACGGTGTAAGTAGATGATGAACTTGAACTAGAAGACGACGAACTCGAACTAGTTGATGAGCTAGATGATGTCGTCGATGATGACGAACTGCTACTGAGCTTCAAGACTTGTCCAATGTAAATCAGACTTGTGTTAGAGATACTGTTTAAAGAAGCGAGCTTGCTAACAGTTGTACCATAAGTTTTTGCAATCTTGGACAAGGAATCACCTGACTTAACGGTGTAAGTAGATGATGAA
>NZ_JBDNTS010000002.1:0-117841 GCF_047719775.1 Liquorilactobacillus sp. | reverse complement strand
TAGAAGACGACGAACTCGAACTAGTTGATGAGCTAGATGATGTCGTCGATGATGATGAACTGCTGCTCAACTTCAAAACCTGTCCAACATAGATTTTGTCTGCATCACTAAGACTATTAAGTGAGACTAACTTGCTGACGGTCGTACTGTAGGTATTCGCAATCTTAGACAAAGTATCTCCTGATTTAACAGTGTAAGTTGACGACGAGCTGGAACTAGTCGATGAAGAGGCTGTTGTACTTGAACTAGTTGATGAGCTTGAGCTAGATGAAGAATCAGTCGATGAACTGGTTGTTCCACTGTATTCAAATGCCAATTCGTCCCAAGCAGTCAAGTCATATTCTGCTATTATTTCTTCTAATTTCGAAGTGTAACTAGTATCAGTTGCATAACCATCTTCATAGATTAATGTTGCAACTGTATCAGAATCTGTTTCACCGACTAAATTACTATAGCGCGAACTATTCGCTAACAATTCAGCATGATCAGTAATACTGTCGCTGTCACTATCGTATACACGAAATTTAGCATATACGGTGTGATACGATCCACTGTAATATTCAGAAGTTTTCAATGTTACCGTTGTTCCAGTCCAAGAACTACCGGCCTTGATACCAAATAAATTGTGGTATGTAGTAGCCAATGTCGATGTCCCCCAACTGCTTTCAAGAATCGCTTGAGCTGCGGTCACAGATGGGAGAATTTTATATTTAATCCATCCTTCAATCGCACCAGAAATAATTTTGTTAAGGAAAGAAGAAACTTTTGAACTGTAAGTAGAAGTATTAGCTGCTTCAATTTTAGCAATTGCAGCTTCAAGTTCACTATCTGTCAGTGTTCCCGTTGTGCTAGTACTAGAGGTACTGGTAGTTGCTTTGGAAGCCTTACTTGTAGTAGAACTAGAAGTTACTGTAACAGTAGAACTTGAACTTACACTAGCAGAAGTGGCAGTGGAAGCGGTGTCCGTATCACTTTGTGAACTTGACGTACTGCTTGTATCAGCGGCTTGACTAGTGTCAGAACTTGGACTAGCAGAAGTGGCAGTGGAAACGGTGTCCGTATCACTTTGCGAACTTGACGTACTGCTTGTATCAGCGGTTTGACTAGTGTCAGAGCTTGAGCTAGCTTCAGAAGCTGAAGCAGCATCCACACTGGAAGAAGTTGCAGTAGAGGCGGTATCTGTATCTGTATCACTTTGCGAACTTGACGTACTGCTTGTGTCAGAGCTTGAGCTATCCCCAGAAGCTGAAGCAGAACTTGCACTAGCAGAAGTGGCAGTGGACACAATGTCAGCATTACTTTGAGAGCTAGAAGTGCTGGCCGTATCAGAAGATTGACTAGTATCAGAACTCGAACTATCCCCAACCATTGAACTCGAGTCAGAGCTTGTACTAGAAGAACTGTCAGAACTAGAGCTGCTGGAAGTACCGCTGCTTGTAATGGAACTATTAACTGAAGCAATGCTATCAGCCTTGACTTTCAATGTATGAATCGGTTTTAGTTGTAAACCGATAACGATAGATGAAATTGCTACCATGCTGTATATCCAGTATTTACCGGATTTATACATTTTATAATGAATCTTTTCGTTATGATGTTTATCCATATTTCCTCCTATAAGTATTTTTTCTCTAATAAACATCCCCAACTCTAAGAATAACACAGAATATTTGTCAGATGGCTTATAAGAAGGACTGTAATCTTAATGTAAAATAAAGGATTACTTTATAATTCGATTGCCTATATTTAAGTATTTCTTAGATAAGATGTTCAAAAATAATTTTGAATTCATATGATAATTATAAATAGACAAACAATTCAAAAACTCAATAAATTCTGTCGCCGAAAGTTGATACTCGCGATTTTTTTTTGAAGGAAATTGTTGCTGCAAAACTTGGCGAGTATTTGCATTAGTGTAAAATTTGTAGTTAGTTATATCCGTAATAAATTCATAATTATCCATTTATAAGCACTCACTTTCGCTTTCGCTTTTTACTAGTTTGGTATGATTGACCAATTGAGTGATAAAAATAATTTTTAAGCTGCTGTTGAGTAAGCATAGACTGTAAATGCTAGATAATTATTAGATTTAATGGCTTTTTCTATCATTTTTAAGTAACCATCTTCTTTAAGTTCAGAATTTTCAAAGTAATCATTAATAAGCTGCTGTTGGACAACGAAGACAGCTCTTTGAACTTGGCCACCAAGGAAGCGACATCTAATAAAATTAGTACAGATTTGCTGTAAAGTAACTTTGTAGATTTCTTCATTAAAATCGAGGCCTAATTTTTTTCTATCGAACAATAACTGCCGGGTCACCCATAGCGAGTCAATTGCTTTTGGCTTTGTTGCAGCTATTGCAGTGATTCCATTTTGGTTGCTGCGATATCTGTAGACGAGATCTGCAACAGTACAAGTCGTTTGGCTTTGACCATAAATTAGGTAAATCAACATTGTATCCTCAAACCAATAATCTTCAGGGAAGTCAATTCTATTGAATAAATCAACACGATAGATTTTGCCCCAAGGGTAGCCATACAATTCGTAAGGATTAAACTCATTTTTGTTTTGATAATCAAATTCACTTATGACTCCAGAATGATTGAATTGCTGATAACCCCCAGCAACGATATCGGCTTGTTCTGCGAATGCTTTGTCCAGCAAAGTCTCTGCAAAACAATCTTCTAAAAGATCATCTGAATCAACAAAACAAAGGTATTTTGCATTAATTATTTTTAAACCAGTATTTCTAGCTCCTGAAAATCCTTGGTTTTTTTGGCTGGTAACGATTACGTTGTCGTTATTAGTGTATTTTTTTAATAATTGTTTGGTTTTATCAGTTGAACCATCATCAACAATCTCAACTAACAAGGAATATTTTGTTTTTTGATTCAAGATGGATGATATACATTCTTCAATTGTGCTTGCAGCATTATAGGCAGCAACAATTATTTTTAAATCATAGTGATAATTATTATCTTCTAAGGTGCATGCTTTGATAGCTGAATTTTGAGAATCCGGATTTAGTTTGTCTAGATACTGAATAGCCTGTTCGTAATTTGGTAGTCTTCGATTTTGCGTGCTGAATGTTTCCAATAAAGTACAAATTTGTTTGTTATTAAATGAAAGCTTTTGTAGAAATACCATGCAAAATTGAAGCAAAGAAATATGAGTTAACTTAAAGAGATATTTGTTCAACAGCAAAACCTACCTTATATTAGAATTGAAAAAAGAGATCAAAAAAACAAACATGTATTTTGAAATTGGATTCAATTCTAATATTAATCTGTTTTTTTGAAATTTCAAAGACCTTTTCTTAGGCTTTTTATTAAAAAGTGGATAAGAATGATATTTATAAATGATTAATTAAATGGCCACCAAGTGAATCGTCTTGCTAAACGAGGTTCGCTCTTTGAATTATATGAAACATAAAAAGTGCCTACTTGTTCACGCATCAAAAGAGGAATCTGTTTATGGGATAATAAGCGAATTGAGTAGACATATGAACCCTTATGAGCAATGAGAGCCCAGCGTTCATTTTTATTGTACCTTCCAGTACTGAATTTAAGCCAACTTCCGCTTCCAAGTGGGGAATCAGAAACGAAGGCATCAACCTTTTGTGGGACAGAGACGAGTTCCCCATGACTATCCTTACTTCCTGAATCAATAACATCTGACCATTGCTTTTTCTCAGAAACTTTCCCGGGTAATATTGCATAACCGTACTGGGTTTTCAAGAATGGATTAGAGAGATCAATCCACTGATTTTGGGTAGCTCGCCCATATCCTAAGATTACGAGCTAAACGATTAATAGAATTAAAAAGCTAAGAATTATTCGCAAGTAAAGCCCATATTTTTTCTTATCCCGAACATCATTACTAAGCTGTTTTACCATTTGATTTTCTCCACCTTTAAGTAAATTATCAAGAGGAATATCAAGAATTTCACCGAGTTGAATTAGCGTGTCAAGATTTGGATAGCTTAGGTCGTTTTCCCAGCGCGAAAGGGTTTGCCGTGTGACATGTAACTGGTCTGCAAGTTCTTGTTGAGTTAGATTGAAATCTTTTCTTTTATTGCGCAAAATATTATGGAATTCCATAGATATAACCTCCTTGATAAATTTAAATTAATACCAAATGGTTTAAATGTAACGCAATTATCATGTTACATCTGTAATTATTTTAGTGTGAACCTTAAATGATTGTGAGGGGGTATGGTACAATAATTTCGAAAAAGATAATGGATTTTAATTATAGTTGGAGGTAGTCATGAAAAATCAACTTGGAGTTTCTTTAAAGAAAATTCGCGAGAAACAAAAACTTTCTCAAAAAGAGGTTGCTAGTAACATTTGCTCACAATCAATGTTATCTGCAATTGAACATGGAAAATATACTCCGAATGCAGCGTTGTTACTGGCACTTTGTAAAAAATTAGCAATTAACTTGAATGACGTTAGCTTAGCTAGTGATTTTGATATTTCTAGTAGCCAAAACTTTAATAATAAGCTTTCTTATTTATGTAATCAGCATAAATATGTTGAATTAAAGGCCTTTTTAATGAATTCTGAAACTTTTGATCAAATCCAAACGGCGGAACAAAGCCAAGCATATTATTATTATCTAGGTGTTGCTTGTTGGCATGTGGATTCAAATTTGAGTAATGCCAGGCAAAATCTGCAATTAGCGATTGCCAGTGGCGAAGAGCAGTTGACTAGGACAACTCTAACTCGGGTAGCTCTTATTTCTTTAGCTTTGACAGAGGCAAAAGCAAGTCAACAAACACGAGCATTAGATCTTTTGAGACAAGCTACTGAAAAAGTTGATAAAGTTTTTTATGAGGAAAACTTAAATATTGTTTTTTACATTGCAGCATTAATCTATTTAGAATTTGATAATAATAAGGATGCCTTAAAGTGGATTCAAGCAGGTATTAGATTCAGTACTACACATAATTCTCATTATATGCTTGCTAATTGCTACTGTCTTCTTGCACAGATTGCAAAAAACAGCGAGAATTTGGATCAGCAGTTAGAAGCACAGAAACGCAGTGACCTTTTCAAGAACCTTTTTGATGAAAGAGTCTTTGATGATTTCTAAATATCAGTATTCTGATTTTTAAAAATTATCAAGATACGCTAAATTAAGACCATACTTATGAGGAGGTCTTGATTATGGATCAAAAATTATTTTCAAATGTTGTTTTAGTTAATGCAGAGGAAGAAGAGGTTAGGAAAATTTTAGAAAGCCCAGAAAACTTGCTGAAGTGGATTCCAGAAATTACAACGGTAGAGAAGGGAAATCATGATTTCAGTATTACACGGGTAGCACCTGCTTTGAATCAACAAGAAACTATTACAGTGGAAAAGGGTAATAATAGTGTGACATACAATAGTAAAGGCGGCAGACTTGAGTATCGAATTGTATTTTTGTTATCAGGTCAGGATAGGCAAACAACGATTCAAGAAGATGTCTATGTAGAAAAACAAGCAGATATATTCTTACCTTTAAAATTATTAGCACCAATTGCAAAGTATTCATTTAATACTAATTTGAACAATTTAGCTGCTTTTATAGAAAGCAAAATTGTAAGAAGAAATTCTTGAGCTTAATGATAATTTAGAAATTTAACAAGAAGAAAAGAGGAAGCAATGAATCTCTGCTTGCCCTTTTCTTTTTGTATAGGCACAATTAAGAGTGAACATAGGAGGAGATTTAATGAAATTTAGTGAGCGGTTAAAGCGGGCAAGGATAGAAATGGATTTGACCCAAGAACAAGTTGCAAATGATTTTTTTATTACAAGACAAACTATCTCTAGCTGGGAGAATGAGAAGACTTATCCTGATATTTCAAGTCTCATCAAATTAAGCGATTATTACCATATTTCATTAGATATTTTATTGAAGGAGGATGTCGGAATGCGTGAAAGTTTGGAGAAGAAAGAAGTTTCAGAAGAACTGAGACCAGTTCGTCGGAACCTCTTATTAATTGATGTAATCTTACTTGTAGTTTTATTAGGAAATTTGTTTGACTTATTTAAGATTAGTGGAGGGTTATCTTTATTTATCCTATTAATTTTATTATGTACCATTTCGGCTTTGAGTGATTTGAATAATTTTGATAAGGCATATTCGCTTGGATTAAAATATGAGTGGCAGAAGTACATATCTGGTGACAAAGGAAAGAAGTATGCACTTATTTTACCGACATTATTTGTAATTATAGGTGCGATACTCTTGATGTTTAAAATGATGTCAGTTGGTCTTCAATTTCTATTTGCGGCGGTAGTGTTCTTTGGTGTAATTTTATTGGAAAACAGAAAAAAATAGGTTAACAACTACAAAAGGCATGGGATTCTTTTTAATGTATTGATATTATTTCATTGAATTTGAAGAAGTAAGAGTGTACACTGTTTTTATGAATATCGAAATAAGCAAAGAAGAAAAGGTAGCTGAGTTGTTTCGAGCCTTGAGTGAGCCCAATCGGATTAAGATTATTAAAATCCTGAGGAATAGTGATAAAGAGTTGACCTGTAGTCAAGTTAGTGAATTATTGCAGATTGCTCCATCGACCGTTTCATATCACTTTAAAGCGCTACGCAAGGCAGGACTAACGACGACAAGGCAGCAGGCACAGACTAAGTATTTGTCGTTAAATAAAGCGACATTTAGGCAGTACTTGCCTAATCTTTTGGACTCATTATGAGTCTTTTTTTTAAGAACGTATTTCGATAATTATAGAAATAAGAGGAGAGATACTATGAAATTATTTTATGCTTCAGGAGCAAGCTCGTTAGCAGTACATATTTTATTAGAGGAAAGCGGTTTGAAATATGGCCTTGAGAAAGTAAATTTAGATATGAAAACATGGAATAATGGTGATTATAACTTAATTAATTCTAAATCATATGTACCTGCTCTTGAGTTAGATAACGGTGAAATTCTAACTGAATGTGCAGTTGTTTTAGAATATATTGCTCATAAAGTTCCTGCACAAAACTTGATTGGTGAATATGGGAGTACAACCTATTGGCAGCAAAGAACATGGTTGAATTATATTGCAACTGAATTGCATAAAAACTTTATTTCGCCTTTCAGAAAGGGCAATTGGCTGCCAAACACAATTGAATCTAAAGAGTTAGTGTACAAACGAGTTTTTCCAAGGCTTAAATTTGTTGATACCCAATTAGGACAACAAGAGTACTTGGTTAATAGCCATTTTTCCGTACCTGATACTTATTTATTTGTTATGACTAATTGGCTTTACAGGTTAGAATATGAGTTCAATGGCTTAGGGAACTTGCAAAGATTTGATACTACTATGAGAAAAAGGCTTGCTGTTCAAGATGTGTTGCAGCAAGAGGGGAAGCCACATTCGTTGCAAGACTAGCTGATTTATTTTGTAAGATGAGATAATAATGTAGTTTTTAAACATCAAGCAATTAAAATCATAGATGTTTTTGACTAAGTGCTGGCATCAAAAAAGAGTAGGCAAACTTATCTGCTTACTCTTTTTTGATATATATTACAAAAGCTTTATAATTTATGTTTCATAATCTCCCATTTATTTCCCCAAGTTTGCATTGCTTCAAAAATCGGGCGTAAATCTTCACCCTTTGCGGTCAGACTATACTCAACATGTGGTGGTGTTTCTGGGAAGACACGGCGAGTAATAATATGAGCATTCTCTAGTTCTTTTAGACGAGAAGATAGTGTACGAGGACTGATACTATCCAAATTTCTTTGTAATTGATTAAAGCGTTTTTCGCCTTGGAACATATTCCTTAAAATTAAAAAAGTCCATTTTCCGCCAACTGTGTGGATAGTTTTCTCAATTGGGCATGGATATTCTGGTTGATCAATAGTCATAAAATTACCCCCAATACTTTAGTTTTTGTTAGTACATATAAGAAAAGTCAGTACTATATTATCTATACTACTTCATTTAAGATAGTTAATAAATAACGAATGGAGTGGTTAAAAGATGAAAGTAGTTGTATTCGGAGCTAGTGGTTTTATTGGAAGTCATGTTGTCAGTTCTTTATTTCAGGCTAAACATAATGTGACAGCCGTTGTCCGCCCAACAAGTAACGCCTCTTTTCTAGAAGAACAAGGAATACATGTTGTACGAGTCAATTATAATGATTTATCGCAAATAAGTGCTGCAATGAAAAGCCAAGATATTGTTTATAATTGTACAGCATCAACCAAAGCACTGTCTAAAAATGGAGGAAATGCTATAGAGATTTCTTTAACAAAGGTGTTAGTTGACGTTGCATTGAATGAGGGAGTCCATCATTTTGTTCAATTAAGTTCTATTACTATTTATGGTTTTGAAAAAGAAGGAATTATTGATGAAGACTACCAGCCACTTATAAAAACACCAACACAAATTCTTCAACAAGAACGTGAAAAAATAGTTATAAATGCTGGGAAAACGAAGAAAATGGTGACTACGATTGTTCGCCCAGCGAGTACCATTGGAGAGCGTGGGGAACATTCTTTCTTTGCCAAGATGTTTGAGCTTAATCAAACAGGAGAATTTCCGATTGTTGGCCGAGGTGCTGCTAGAACTTCATTTATTGATACACGTGATATTGGGCAAGCTATGACATTAATAGGTGAAAAAAAGCTTGCGGGCATTTATTTAGTAAAAGGCTTTGATGCAACGTGGATACAAGTGAAAAATACGATGGATAATATCATGGGGCAAAAAACAAATTATAAGCATATTCCGGAGACAACTGATAAACAGAATATGCAATCCTATGAATATAAGACCTTTGCAACAACTCGCGTGTGGAACGACTTGCAAATAAGAGAACAAGGATTTTATCCTAGGTATTCACTGCAACAGGCGGCAGAAAAAGAAATTTATTATTTAAAATCAATTATTGAGAATAGATAGGGGTGACCAAAAGTTAAATTTTGTTCCAACATCACTATTTATTCCATCTAACTTCGAATTACTCATAGCAAAGTACTCGCTATGTTCATAATGTTGAGTTATTACTTAAATTTTTTTGATTTATGTCACACGCCCTTTATCTATCTTAAAATAAGCGGGTCATGTTATACCAAATTTCGCCAGCATGTTTAGAGTCAGAAACTCCGTCAACTCGATAACCGTATTTTTCGTAAAAAGGGACTAATTCTTCTAGGCAAGTCAGTGTTATTAAGTGACGTCCTTGATTTTTAGCTACTGTGGCTAATTGTGCTAATAACCGTCCCGCGAGTCCCATTTTTTGTTTATTTGGTGCTACGGCTAAGCTAAGAATTGTTTGGTAGGGAGCTAGTGGGGAATTTGGAGTAGATTTTTCAAAGAGTTCATCTGAAAGATAGCGTTTGGTTGATGCCGGGCCCACACTATAACCTAGTGGCTGCTGCTTTTCATCGTAAGCCACAATGAAAGTATCGGGAATTATTTTAATTCTTTCTAACATACTTTCTTTAGTTGCAGCTTCAGCTTTAGAAAAGCCAGAATTTTCGATTTCCATGATTTGCTGTAAGTCTTGTTCACGGGCTTTGTCAAAGATAATTGTCATTTTAAAATGCTCCTTAAAGTAATTATTGTTGTGCATAACTTTTGGGTTATCACAGCTGATAGAATAGAAAAGTTATGTGTATTAACTGTGATTCTGATGTTTACTTAACCTGATTTAAAATAGAAAAGCCCTATTAGTCAAGTATTATAACAAAATAAAGGTAGTATTTAATTAACTTTGAAGAAGAACTGCTGGTTGGATAATTATTGTAAATTATAGAAGAATTAATTATTTGAATGTGCAGTCAACAAAAAGTAACAGAAAACTAAGTCATCCATTTGTTTGAGGGAAATTCTAGTTTCATGGTAAAACTTTTCAATTCGATATTGAATAGTATTTCGATGTAAATAGAGTTTTTTGGCAGCCAAACTAACATTACCTTGTTGGCGATAAAGTTGTGGAATGATTTCAATTACTTCTGGGTAATTTAGAAGATACTTATAGTAGGCATCAACTAGCTGAGTTGGTAGAGCTTGACAATATAAACAATGAAATAAGACATGTTGTAATTTAAAAGTTTGTCCGTGGAAATATGACCATTCGCTTTCAAATACTTGCTCTTCGGCCTGGAGAATCCTCTTGAGATCACCCAAAGGTTCCCAGAAGTTTCCGATGAACATGTGTGATTTAGTAGAAAAATCTTCGTCTAGCATTTGCCTGATACCATCTAATTCACTTAAAGATGAACTTTGACTCGTGCAGCTTTCAATTAAAATTCCAGTTGATTCATTCAAAGAGTAAGCTGTCAAATAATTATTTGGTAATATTTGGGACAAAGCAGTTAACCAATCGGAAATTTTAAAGTCGGTTGTTTTAAATTCTAAGTGAAATGAAATTTGGCGAACTAATTTATCAGTTTCAGGCATCGTAGTACCGGGACTTGTTAAGTAAGCTCTCCAAGGATCATTAATTGGCGATATTGAATTTAAAGTAATTTGACCTTGTCGAAAAAGAGTCTCGAGCAGATGTCTTTCCGTTTGAGATAAACTATCCCTAAAAAAGTTAACAAAGTACTTTTCTAGGGGGAAAATTAGATATTTATCAGTTAATAATTGTTCAGTAGTAATAAAGGTTTGTGGATAGAGGTGCAAAAGTTCTGTTAGTTCCATAATTCATCCTCCAATTATATCAATATTTTAGTATGGGGGCTGTGCCAAAAGTTGAATTTTGACCCAGCTTCGCTAATTATTCCGGATAAATGTGTTCCATAAGTCAAAATTCTCCGTTTAACTTCGAATTACTCATAGCAAAGTACTCGCTATGTTCGTAATTTCGAGTTAGTACTCAAATTTTCCCGACTTGTGTCACATTGCCATCTGATTTTACTTTTGGCAGAATGCACAATTTTGCACTAATAATTTTGTGCAGTTCAAGCTGTATTTAAGTAAACGCTTACAGTAAAATAATAATAGAAATAAGTGGAAAAGGAAAGGTGAAATTATGACGGAACTTAAATTAGAACATATTTACAAGGAATATGATAATGCTGAAAAAGACTCTTATGCTGTTACTGATTTTAATTTAGATATTAAGGATCGCGAATTTATTGTTTTTGTTGGACCATCCGGATGTGGGAAATCAACAACCCTAAGAATGATTGCTGGATTGGAGGATATCACGAAAGGTAAATTGTTGATTAATGAAAAAGTAGTTAATGATTGGGCACCTAAAGATCGTGATATCGCAATGGTTTTTCAGAACTATGCATTATATCCACATATGACAGTCTATGATAACATGGCTTTTGGGTTGAAACTCAGAAAATATCGTAAAGAAGATATTGATAAGCGCGTTAAAGATTCTGCTAACATTTTAGGATTAACAGAGTTTTTAGCAAGAAAACCCGCTGCGTTATCTGGCGGTCAGCGACAGCGAGTGGCTTTAGGTCGAGCAATTGTTCGTGATGCACCAATCTTCTTAATGGATGAACCGTTATCTAACTTAGATGCAAAGCTGCGGGTATCAATGAGATCTGAGATTGCGAAACTGCACCGCCGCTTAAACACAACCACAATCTACGTTACACATGATCAGACGGAAGCAATGACCATGGCTGACCGCATTGTTATCATGCGTGATGGTAAAATTCAACAGGTAGGGACACCGCAAGAGGTTTATTATAAACCTTATAATCGTTTTGTAGCTAGTTTTATCGGCTCACCTTCGATGAACTTCTTTAATGTAATTTTGAAAGACGGTTTTGTGATTGATGAACAAGATAACTTAAATTTAGGTGTTCCGGAAGGGGTATACAAGGTATTGAAAGATAAGGGGTATGAAGGTAGCAAAATGACCTTGGGTGTTCGGCCAGAAGATATTCATACCGAAGGAACATTTATTGAAACTTTCCCACAGGCTAAAATTCATGCTGAGGTTATTGTTTCCGAACTATTAGGTGCGGAGTCAATGCTTTATAGTAAGGTTGGACAGACAGAGTTTGTTTCAAAAGTTGATGCTCGTGATTATATGAAACCTGGAGAAACGGTTGACATGGGATTTGACTTAAATAAGGCTCATTTCTTTGATATCAAAACAGAACTTGCAATTTTGTAGTAAATATTAAGAGAACAAACTAAAAACCTTCTTTGAAAACAATAAATTCAAAGAAGATTTTTTGACGAAATATAAATTAAAAGTATACTATTCTATATTAATTGTAAAACCGCTATAGAGACCATTGAACTAAGTTAGTATATCATAAATTAATTTTTGGTCGTAATCCCTTTAGCAAAAAAAACAGGCAACACTTTTTTGTTGGGAACTGGACTATGTTCGATTAAGCTAAACAAATTTTCAACAGCGACTTTAGCTAACAGAGCAGTTGACTGTTTAATTGATGAGAGTAACAAAGGTTGATTTCCATAACAAGGAGCACCATCAAATCCAATAATTTGGACTTGTGCAGGAATTAGAATGTTTTTTTGCTGTAAAATATGCCAACAAGAGTAGGCAAGCGCATCGCTTTCTGCAAAAATACCGTCAAAATTATTTTTGGAGGGAGAAAAGTTCTCAGCAATAAAGTTTTTTAACATAGCTAAAGAGTTATTAGAGGATAAAAGTACTTGCTGCGCAGTATATTGATGAAACTCACAATCATCAATGAACCCTTGTCGTCTTTCCCAAGAAGAATTTTCAATAGGTTTAGTTCCCAAAAATAAAGGCTTTTTTACCCCTAAAGCCCGTAATTTTTGAGAGGCAATACGCCCCCCAGTATAATTATCGGAAGTTACTAAGGGTATCTGCTCCGTTAGACTATGCTCTAGAGTTACAAGCGGAATATTGGCATTTAACCAAGGGCGAATATCTGAATAAGACATTGTGATAATCCCAGCGACTTTTTGGACTTGAGCCATTTCTAAATATTTAATTTCTAAAGTAGATTGATTGCTTGAGGTACACAATATTAACGAAAAGTCTTTTTTTCGAAATTCAGCTTGAATTTTTTCAGTTAAGTCTGCAAAAAAAGGAGTATTAATTTCGGGTAAAATTAATACAGCATATCTAGTTTGCTTTTTTTTAAGAGCTTGCGCAGTGCCGTTTGGTAAATAGTCTAGTTCAGCAATTGCTTGGGCAATCTTCCTGAAGGTCACTTCTCGCATTTTAGCACCATTCAGATAATTTGAGACTGAACCACGTGAAACTCCAGCTAAATGAGCAACATCATTAATATTTGTCATACGACTAACCTACCATAAATAAATTTTAGTCTCATACGGTCGCAATTGATCAGCAACTATTTCTGAGTAATTTTGAACAATCAATCTTGCCTGAGCCGGTAATTCATAATGACGAGTTAATTGTTTTTGAGTATAGTTGCAAATAACAAGTAAATGTTGGTCCGCGTTATTTCGGGTATAAGCAAAAACATCTGGGTCACTGTTGTTTCCAGCAACTAATTTAAAATCCCCATCAGTAATTACTGCCAACTCATGTCGCATCTTGATTAATTTCTGATAAAAATAAAAGACTGAGTTTTTATCTGAAAGAGCAGCAGCAACGTTAATTTGTGAATAATTGGGATTCAATGCCATCCAAGGTTGAGTGGAAGTAAAACCTGCATGTGCAGAATTATTCCATGGCATTGGGGTTCGAGCGTTATCGCGAGACCTTTGTGAAAAATAATGTAGTAACTTTTTTGAGGAAACCACTTTCTCTTTTTCAACTAACTCATGATAAGCATTACGAGCTTCTACGTCAACCACTTCGTCAAGAGATTTGAAGTTGGTATTAATCATCCCAATTTCTTCGCCTTGATAGATATAGGGTGTTCCTTGCATACCATGTAACATTGCAGCAAGCATTTTTGCAGATAAGACACGATATTCTTCGCTATCATTTCCAAATCGAGAAACAACTCGTGGCTGATCATGATTATTCCAAAATAAACTGTTCCACGCTTTATTTGCTAGTGCAGTTTGCCACTTCGCCAGATTATCTCGTAAAACTGTTAATGAAGTTTTCTGGTCACTCCATTTTCCAAGCCGAGGATCAGAATTGCCATCAAGCCCCATATGTTCAAACTGAAAAACCATATTCAATTCAGAACCTTTTAAATCAGCGTATTTTTGTGCCTCGTCAATTGTTACTCCCGCAGTTTCGCCAACAGTCAACCAATTATATTTGCTTAAAACTTCTTGATTCATTTCTTGAAGATACTCATGTTCATGTTTGCCATTAGCAACTAAGGCTCCACCATCACCATATAAAGCTCCGGGTGTCTTAGGACCATCGGGCAAATCTGTTGGTTTTGACAACATTGAAATTACATCCATGCGAAAGCCATCAATTCCTTGTAAGGCCCACCAATTCATCATATCAAAAACTGATGTACGAACTTGCGGATTTGCCCAGTTTAAATCTGGCTGCTCCTTTGCAAATAAATGTAAATAATACTGACCTGTAGCGGAATCAAATGTCCATGCAGGTCCAGAAAAGAATGAGCCCCAGTTGTTAGGTTCGTGCCCATCAACGGGATCTCTCCAGATGTAGTAATCGCGATAAGAATTTGATTTGCTTTTTTTGGATTCTTGGAACCAATGATGTTCAGAAGAACTATGATTAACAACTAAGTCCATAATAATTTTTAAGTCCATTTTGTGAGCTGTAGTAATTAATTGCTGAAAGTCGGATAAATCACCAAAATCAGGATTAATTGCTTGATAGTCAGAAATATCATATCCACCATCAATGTTAGAAGTTTTATAAACAGGATTGAGCCAGACTACATCAACCCCAAGTTTTTTGATGTAAGGCAGACGCTGAATAATTCCTTGCAAATCTCCAATACCATCATGATTGCTATCCTGAAAACTCCGAGGATAGACTTGATACACAACTGCTTTTTGCCACCACTTTGCTTGCATATATATTACCTCCAAAATATTAACTTGGAACGTTCCAAGCTTATTAATAATTAGAATTATAAGCGCCATTTATTTTTTTGCAAGCGATTTCAAAAAATAAAAAGTATTTATTTAAGATGCTTGACAATTTTTTAGTGTAATGTTATTTTATTGACGTAAACGTTTACGTTGAATGAAAGTTTAGGTGATTGGATGGCCACCATTAAAGATATTGCAAAAGCAGCAGGAGTATCAATTGCGACAGTTTCAAGAGTTATAAATGACTTAGGAGGATATTCAGAGGTTACTTACCAAAAAGTGAAAGCGGTTTCAAAAGAGCTGAATTATACAAAAAATTCATTAGCCCGTTCACTTGTTAGGAAAAGAAGCCAAACTATAGGCGTAATTATGCCTACGGTGCCAACAAGCTTCTCTAATCCGATTATTGATGGAATTGAAGAAGTTGCTGAACAATTGAATTTTGATGTTATTATTTCACATACTGGATCGGCTAGTAAGTATATTTTGCAGAAAATCATTAGAATGAATGAGTTCAAAGTGGATGGACTGATAATAATTTCAAGCCAGTTGAGCCAAGTAGAAACGGCATATTTAGAAAAAAATGATATTAAAACTATTTTGGTTTCGACTATGGTCCCAGATTCAGATTTACCCTATATCAAGGTTGACGATTATTCAGCAATGTATGCAATTACGAATTATTTAATTAGTATTGGACACCGAAGGATTGGATTAGCAGGGCCTAATTTACAAGATAAAGTTGCGGGACAACCGCGTTTTGCAGGGTATAAAAAAGCCTTGATTGATGCTGGAATTAAATTTCAGGATGAATGGATTCAAACTGGGGTTTTTGATTTCACTTCTGGTAGAAAAGCTGTTCGAAACTATTTGAAGGACGCAATTGATATTAGTTGTATTTGCTGTGTTAGTGACGAGTGTGCTTTAGGTGCAATTTCTGAGGCTGCTGCGAACAATATTATAATTCCTAAGGAACTTTCGATTACTGGTTATGATGGGACAAGTTTAGCCAAAATGGTATCTCCAACTTTGACAACAATTAAACAACCTTTTTTTCAAATGGGTATTCAAAGTTGCTCAGAGTTGATTGCATGTATTAATGACGGGAAAGTAATGAAAAGTCAGTTACTGAATTTTAGCTTGGAGTTAGGTCAGACAACAAAAGAAAAAAGAGGGTAATCAAATATGTTTAAGGAAAAATTCAAATATATTCTATCAGGGGTTATTGGAATCGCAGCTGCCAGTTTACTTCTTACTGGTTGTAGTTCATCAAGTTCATCAAATGGAAAAACAACTTTGCAATTTTTTTCAACTAAAACCGAAAACGCTTCAACCTACAAAAAACTGATTAGTAAATTTGAAAAGCAAAATCCAAATATTAGTGTCAAGTTATCTTCTCCGTCTAATGCAGGAACCGTTTTGAAAAGTTACTTATCCAAGAATTCTATTCCTGATGTGATGGCTGTTGGTGGGGATGCCAACTTTTTACAACTAGAAAAAGCACATGTCTTGAAAGATTTAAGTGGGCAATCTTATGTTAGCAAAACACAACCAGTTTATCGGAAAATGATTACTTCGCTGTATTCCGGTAACAAATTATATGCTGTTCCTTACGCAATAAATGCTTCGGGGGTTATTTATAATAAAAAACTTTTTGCTCAAGCTGGTATTACGGAAACACCGACAACTTGGAGTGAATTTATCAATGATTGTAAAATTCTCAAATCTAAGAATATTACACCGATTGAATTTACCTTTAAAGATAGTTGGACTACTTTAGCAGTATTTAACCAATTGTCAGCCAATATGATTTCAAAAAATTGGATTAATAAAAGGTTGGATAACAAAACTACTTTTGCCAAAACTCATAAACAAGTCATGGCTAAATATTTGGAATTATTAAATTATGGTCAAAACGACTATACTGGAACTTCTTATAACGATGGTGTTGCTGCATTTGCTAAAGACAAGGCGGCAATGATGGTTAATGGTAATTTTGTTATTCCGGGAATTACACAGTTAAACAAGAATGCAGATTTAGGAATGTTTATGTTACCTGTTAATGAAAAAGCCGCTCAAAATAAAGTAACTTCTGGAGTAGATGTAGCACTTGCAATTTCTAACAAGACAGAACATGCTAAAGCCGCTGAAAAATTTGTTAAATTTTTAATGGAAAATGGAAATGCTAAGCAATATACTAAAGAACAATTTGCTTTTTCAGCCATTAAGGGTGTTACACAAAATAGCAAACTTGTCTCTGGAATTAGTTCACAGTTGGAAAAAGGACAGGTTGTCAACTATCCAGATCATTACTATCCAAGTGCTTTAGATTTAACAAAAGTTTTAACTCAAACTGGCGTTAATGCTAAGTCCGGCATGAGTGCTTCAAAGAACATAACGCAATCATTAGAAAATGCAGACAAAGCATTTAATTCTGCAAACATTAAGGAATGATTTTATGGAAAGGTTAAAGAAAAAACGTGATATTACACCTTACTTGATGGTTCTGCCACTGGCAATTTTATTTTTTATCTTTCATACGGTACCTTTTTTACGTGGTGTATTTTACAGCTTTACTGATTGGCCAGGTTATGGTGGTTGGCATTTTGTTGGATTAAGAAATTACCTTTATATGTTTTCGAACAGCCAAATTAGCCAGGCGTATTGGTTTACCTTTAAGTTTGCACTATTTGCTACCATTTTTGTTAATGCTATTTCACTAGCACTGGCAGTGGGGCTAAATGCAAATATTAAATATAAGAAAGTTTTAAGAGCACTTTACTTTCTTCCTTATATGATGGGGATGTTAATTGTCGGTTTTATTTTCAATTTTATTTTTGGCACAATGATTCCTAATTTTGGGAAAGCACTTGATTGGTCGAGTATTAGTACTAATATTTTGGGAACTGACCATGCTTGGGTTGGTATTTTAATCGTAACTATTTGGCAAGGAATGGCTTTTAATATCTTAATTTATCTTTCGGGATTGCAATCAGTTGATGATGAAATCTATGAAGCAGCCTTAATTGATGGAACAACTCCATGGAAACGCTTTTGGAAAATTACTTTTCCGTTGATTGCCCCATTCTTTACAATTAATTTGGTTCTGTCCGTTAAAGGTTATTTAATGGTATTTGATCAGATTATGGCAATGACTTCAGGTGGTCCCGGAAATAGTACAACATCAATCTCAGTCTTAATCTACACACAAGGTTTCCAAAGTTCACAGTTTGCAATTCAATCTGCTAATGCGGTAGTTTTATTCATTATTGTTGCAGCGATTTCATTATTGCAATTGAATATTTTGAATAAACGCGAGGAGAGGTTGCAATGAAAAAAACATTAATGAAGAAACGCTTAAATAAACCTAATTACACCTTAACTGCTGTTTTAATGGTAATAGCGATATTTGTTATTCTAGGTCCACTTTATATGGCACTAGTAATTTCATTGAAAAATCCGAGTGATATGGGTAATGTTTTATCATTGCCAAAACATATTCAATGGAGCAACTTCTCTGAAGCATGGAAAATGACAGATTATTCGCGAATGTTTTTAAACACTTTCTTCATTACAATTGTAAATATTGTTTTTACAATTGTAACTAACTCAATGGCAGCATATGCAATTACAAGAAATCGTAAAAAAAGTAAGTTCTTTAATGTCTTGTACTATTATTTCATTAGTGCAATGTTTATTCCTTTCAATGTAATAATGCTTCCATTAGTTAAAGAAGTTAGTGCCTTTCATATGGACAATGTCTTTGGGATTACATTTTTATATATTGTTTTCGGACTTCCAATGAACACCTTTCTCTATTCAGGCTTTATTAAACAAATACCAACTGCACTTGAAGAAGCTGCAGTTATAGATGGTGCAACACCTTTGCAAGTATTTTTTAAAGTTATTTTCCCACTGATGAAACCAATGCACGCGACAGTGGCTATTTTATCATTTATGTGGACTTGGAATGACTTTTTGATGCCCCTAGTATTGTTGAGTAATCCGAAAGATCAAACCTTACAGTTAGCACAGTATGTTTTTCAAGGACAATTTTCAACTAACTATAACCTAGCATTTGCTTCTTACGTCTTAGTTCTTGCTCCAGTGTTATTGATGTATATCTTTTTCCAGCGATATATCATTTCTGGGGTAGTCAGTGGAGCAGTTAAGTAGAAAGTTTAAATTGTTAGGATCTGATTCTGGTAATTAACTGGTATCAGGTCCTTTTTTGTTGGTGCTACTAAACGAACTAAATGTTTATTCAGTTATTTGTCCAACTTATCAGCTGTGATAACCCGAAAGTTATGTGCATTAACTGTAATTCTGATGTTGGCTGGATGATTATAAACATAGTAATTTTTTCCGATATGTTCAATGTTAGTAGCATTTAATAGTGTTGTACTTATCAAATCTTTGATTTCACTGTTTGATAAGTTGAGATATAATTTTTTATTTATTCGTCCATATACCAAAGTTGTATAACAAATTTGCGTAATAATGGTGCTTATTAATTTATCCATTTTTCCTGACTCCAGTATTTTTAATTTAAAATACAATTAGGCTACACTGAAATGAATCTTAGGATATTGCATTTATTCGGAGTGTTGTCGTGTAACAATTTATGCTTAAATTTGAATTCGATAGAATGATAGTTATTTTACACTAGTAATGATATTTTGTTGGGTTATAAAGGCTTCATAATTTAGGTACATTAAGTCCTCAGCATAGTACTTTTCACCATCAAATAATGAATAAGGCTCTCGACCATATTTTTTAAAACCAAGACTGCTGTATAACTTTTTTGCTGGTTCATTTTCAGATAAAACAGTAATTTTTAAAACTTTTAATTCTGGGATTAAGAATGCTTTATCCAATAAAATAGTGAGTACTTTTTTAGTAAGTCCCTGATTTCTATAATTGTTCAAGCAATAAACAGAGGTAATTTCACCCTTATGCTGCTCCTTTAAATTATTTTGTTGTGTAAAAGAAGCGATATTGACTAGCTGACCTGATTCAAAAAAACCAATTGTAAATTTATTTTTTTCTTGTTTAATTTTGTTTTTAAAGTAACTATCAGTCTTTTGCGATTCTTCTTCATAGCTAGAGCCAAAAGCCATAGGATCATTTTTCAAAGCAAAAAGTCTAATTCTTTTGAAAGATAAAAAATCATTTGAATCAAGTATTTTAATATCCATAATTGAACCTCTCCTTAAATTTGATTTAAAATTGGTAGGTCTTGTTGAACAATTGTTATAACAAAAATAGAAGTAGTATTTAACTTATTCAGTCCGATTAAATTTTTCAAGTCGATAGAGGCCTTCATCATCAATTATATCAATGCCGTTTTTAAAGGAATAACCCATTTTTTGATAGAATTTTAGTCCTGTAATTGAAGCTGGAACTTCAATTCTTCTAGCTCTTTTAAAGAATGTATCTTGTTCCAATGTTTGAATAATTTGTCTGCCAATTCCTTTGCCTTGATATTCCGGCAATACGAAAATATTGAAGAAACTACTTTCATCTTTTTTACCCCAGTAAGCTCCAATTGAACCCACACCGATAATTTTATTTTCAGCAGTATTATCTGAAAATACGTAGCAATGAAAATATTTAGCCTTTTCAATAAAGTCTAAAGCTGTCAATTTTTTCAAATCATTTTCCAAGTATTCCTTGGAATAGTCTTTAATATTGGTAGTCAACATAGTTTTTTTGACCAAATTAGCAACTTCAACGGCATCCGTGTCTTTGAAAGCTCGGTGGATAATCATTATTTATACATCTCCCTAAGTGATAAATATTTAGGCTAATTATATGCTTTTTAGGAGATGGTTTGAATAGATAACTTCTTTAATGATAAATAGACTGAAATTGCTAAAGTGCGGTTTATGAAAAAATGATTCCTAAACATCTTGATTACAGATATTAGGAATCATTGCATACCAATCTGGATGTCACTGAACTACTTTGCATAGTAAGAATACTATTTTTAGAAATCTTTTAGGTGGAGATTTCCCGGACAAGATAGTTTAGATGAACTTGGATGTGATAGAATAAAATGTTTGTAATTATATTGAAGATGTAAATAATGTATCACAGAAAGAATTAGCCGAACGAATTGCATGAAGCACTCCCATTATGATAGGTACTTGGTATTTTTTACAAATTCACTTTGGCCATTAGCCAATGAATAAGTTTAAGATTACCTATGAGGAAAACAAACATCATGAAAATAACAAGCAGCCATTGCCAAAATGGTGAGTATGTCAGTTTAGTTAAGATAAGTAAATAGGCAATAGTCACAGGAATTTCAATAAGAGCTGTTACAACGCCAGGGACATAAGCATGCTTAATCAGTGAAAAGCCGATGTGCATTATGAGATGACAGAAATAAGGGAGTGTAGCAGCAACTATTAATAGCGGATAATTGAACCAGTAAGCGATGGCAGAGAGTGCTAAGTAAATACAGAACTCTTCCCAAATTCCAGCGGACAAGATATCCGAGCGATTTACTCCACCAAATAATGTACGGCCATAAATAGTTGGGTCATTTCTTTGCAGCCAGTGGGGTACAAAAACTAATTCTTCAAAATCGTGGAACATAAATAATAATGGTAATAACCAGTACGAAGACCAGATTGTCATTTTGATAACCTCCTATACTTGTAGTGTATTATGATTTTCATGCATAATAAATACAAGTAACGTATGTGCCATAAAAAAGGGGAGATTGTGCCATGACTAGAGATAAGATGATTGAGTAATCAAAGAACGCATTTGTCGAGGCACTATTTTGTTTGCTTGAGCATGAACAATTCGAAGATATTACAATCAAGCAGTTAACTCTGGAATCGGGATATTCACGCAGAACCTATTACCGGTATTTTGGTAGCAAGACATCCATTTTGGATGAAATGTTAGCAAAATATTTACATAGTTATCAGGAGTATTTATCGGGTGTACCAATGAAACCAGAAGATATTTCTAAATGTTTTATCAACTTTCTTTGGCCACATCGTCAGAGAGTAGTGATGCTAGCCCGCCATAATTTACTTGTTCCACTACTAACTCGTCATATTTCAACGATTGCGGCTACGCTTTTGAACATCAGAGTTCCATGGAGACAAAAAAGGGCAGATAATCAATATTATTACGCAATTATCTACTCAATTGGTGGATTTTGTGTACTCCTAGATACCATTTTTAAGGATAGATTACCTAAAAATCCACAGCAAATTAGTGAGGCACTAAATACGGCTTTGAGAGAGATCTTATTTCAGATGAACAAGTAGCGACTACTCCTTTAGATAAGAAATCTGCGAGAAATCAAAAACGTCAGTTAATTCTTGTACAGTTAGATACTTTGCAAGGTATATTTTTTCATTCTTTAGAAAATTTACCTCGTGATTTGTTAAGTAGGTAATCAGATTAGCTTTTTTTAGCAATTTAAGACCAGCTTCTTTTTGTCCTAGTAAATACAATGTCAGTCCTTTTAAATTAAAGAGTCGTGTTTTATGGTAGTAATCTTTATCACGGGCACAAAAATGATTTTCTAGGTGGTTGACCAATGTATGCGCTTGGTTAAAGTAATTGTTGGCTAGTAAATGCAAAATAACATTATTATAGATATAAAAAAGAATTGAGAAATTATCGTGGCGGAAATCGTCATAGATAATTTCTTTTTTTTGCAACTCATTGAATAAATTAAGCATGATTGGCAATTCTAGAAATGAAAGAGCGTGTCCAAATAAATAGAGCTCAAAGAAAGTCCAATTATCAATTTTCTGAAAATAGGTTACCAAGATTGTAATTTCCTTTTTTGTGAGTTCGCCTTCACCCAAGGTTACCAACATCATTTTTAGTTGAATGGTCTGTAAGTTAGCGAACATGCCTTGTTTTTCTTGCCATTCAGATAAATATTTTTTTAGCATATCAATATTTCCAGCTTGATATGCTTGCTGAAAAGCGGGTAATAAGTCATTTTTAGTCGGATTCTTTTGTTGATAAAGAAATTCAAATTCTGACAATTGGACATTAATTCTGTTCAGCAATTCTAGTAAATGACTGAAAGAAATATCCGTTAATCCATTTTCAAAACGTGATAAAAAAGGAATAGAAACAATTCCTTGGCTGGCCTCTTTGAGAGTAATGTGTTTTGTTCGTCTAAAATACTTGAATATTTGGCCTATTTTCATGTTTTTTAACCTATATGCAACTTTTTTATTTTTCATTTTAAGCTTCTTGTACTATAAAAGCAATTATTAATTATTTAAGGGGTAAATATTTTGTTTATAAAAAATCGTAATTTTAGTTATCTTTGTATGGCCTTTTTAATCTCATCAATTGGTGATTGGCTGTATCGCTTAGCATTACCAATTATTATTCTTTCCAAAACAGGTTCGGCTTATCATGCTGCCACTGTTTTTGGTATTTCATTTATTCCGTGGATAGTTTTCTCATTATTGGGTGGTAGTTTTGCTGATAATTATGCTAAAAAGAAGATTCTGATTATTGGAAATCTCTTTGCTGCACTGGTTGTGCCTTTATTGTTGTTCACCTTAATGGAGAAAGAAATTAACTTTAGTTTATTATATGTAGCAGTTTTTATTTTGTCTTCCATTGACCCGTTGATCCATCCAAGCTTCCAGAGCATCATTCCAGAAATAGTGGAAGATAAAAAATTTGCTGAAGCTAATGCGACTATTCAAACAATTGATAACACATTATCAATCATGGGACCATTAGTGGGCGGATCACTAGTAACATTGCTAGGTGGCTACAATGCCTTATGGATTGATTTATTTTCTTTTTTGTTAACCGTAGTGATATTGGTACAGCTTCCAAGAGATAAGAATAAAGAAGTTCAGATTAATTTTGCAATTAAGAAGTTGACTACTGATGTCATTGAGGGAGCTAGTTATAGCTTGCGTGAAAAAGTAATTTTTAGTGGTTCAGTTATGTTTTTTTTTACTAACTTTGCATTGAATATGTTTGAAGCAAATTTTATTTACTACATGACTAAGTTATTGAATTATCCACTTTTTGAGGCAACTTTAGCGATGTCGATAGGAGGAGTTGGATCATTGATTGCTGGTTTTGGTGGAAGCAAGATTGTTAATCATTTTAAGGCAGGTGTTTTATTATCATCTAGCACTATTTTGGCTGGTTTGAGCACTTTGCTCTTACTAGTAAGTACTAACTATTTTTATATTGGTGTGGTTTTAGGCATCATCAGCTTTTTTGGGACAATTAATGTTATTACTTATTTTACTTTAAGGCAAAGGACAGTTCCAAAACAGATTTTGGGAAGAGTTGTTTCGGTTACGCGGATGGTTTCTTACGCTTCAATTCCTGTTGGTTCATGGTTTGGTGGGGTATTATTGGCACATGGTCAATCAATGTTTATGGTTATTTTATTGGCAGGTAGTTTGCGAACTTTAACAGGGGTAGGAGCGAAATTTTCACCATTAGGCAAGGAATGAGTCTTTGTTTAAATACAATTAATGTGTTGAACATAATTGATGTTAAAATAGACAAAGATACTTCGATGTTTTCTATATTTAATTCTGATGAACTTGAGTCCAATTAAAAATGGAAGGTGATGTAAGATGTACGCCAAAAGATTTATCCAGTTGTTTTTAATATTCTTACTGACAATTTTCATGGCAATGTCGGTGGTTTCTTACTTTGGCATTAAAGGATACTTCGCACAATCCCTTGCCTTATCTGTGGTAGGTTATATTATTTTAGTAATTCCTTTAACTATACTGACAGTTCTTAAACAGCGTAAAAAATTTAGCAAGGATGGAAATCCCAAAGGTAATAGTGAATTTAATAATGCTTTGAGTAAATTGGATAATATCATTGTTTTATCGACGATTTTCGAAAATAATAGAGTAAGTTCAAGTGTGATTACTTTTAAGCAGGGGTTGGGTCAAAAGTTAAATTTTGATTCAGTTTCTCTATTTATTCCGTATAAACGTGTTTCATAAGTCAAAATTCTCCGTCTAACTTCGAATTACTCATAGCAAAGTGCCTGCTATGTTCGTAATTTCGAGTTAGTACTCAAATTTTCCCGACTTATGGCACACTCTCTGATAGTAAGACAAACCGTGTTAGGAATATTATTCAAAATGAAGCCGCAGCAATCACAACTTGGTTTGATGAGAAAACAGGAATAAGAATTAGCTCAAATAATATTAAGCCAGAGATTATTGGAGGCAATGAAATGCTTACCGAAATCGCTGTGCACCCAGAGATAAAAGAGCTATCCGAAGATCTCAAGAATAATGTTATTATCAAGTTAACTATTCACTCGGCTTTAATTGAATCATTTCAATCTAGTCCATTAGTAGTAACATTTTCATAATCTAAAGGTCTATTTGAAGTTCAAAAAATAGCATAAACTTTAAATTTATTTATATATTTGATCATAAAAAACACCCCATAATAATTATATTTTTTGAGATCTAGATATTATGGGGTGTTTCACTTTGGTTCAGTCTTTTATCACTTTTTTAATCTTTATTAAAAACCTCTTTGGCAACTGAAATTGCATTTAGTACTCTCGGAAAACCAACATAAGGTAAGCAATGAACGAAAGTTTCGATTATCTCATCACGTGTCATTCCGACATTTAAAGCTCCTTGAATATGAATGCGAAGCTGACTGGATGTATCACCTTGTGTCAGTAATGTAGTAATTGTAATCATTTCGCGCTGCTTCATGTCTAAGATACCTCGGGTTTTTGCTTCATCAAAAGCCAGAAGTGTTTTTTGATTTAAAATAGGAGCAATGTCTGCTAGGCTGTCCGTTACTAACTGGCTTGCTTTTCGTCCAATGACTTCCTCGCGTATCTGTAATCCATTTTCATATTTATTCAAAATAATTCCTCCTTCTATGTGATAAAATCACTATAAACTATCAAGTTAACTTGATAGCAAGTAGAATTTTTAAAAGGAAGTTATAAGATGATTAAAACATATAAGATCTCTGAAATTTCAAGTATAACTAGACTTTCAATTTCAACACTACGCTATTATGAGGACTTAGGTCTTCTGAAACCTGCACGCAATGGTAATAACTACCGTGTTTTTACGGATAAAGACTTGCGATGGATTGAATTTATTAGTCGCGCAAAGGCAACCGGAATGCCACTGGCAAAAATTATTGAATATTCTAAGCTACGAGAACAAGGAGATGAAACAGTTAAGGAAAGAATAAGTATCTTGGAACAACAAGAACAAATATTGCATGCACAGCAACAGAAAATTCAGACACACATTGACTTTTTACAGAATAAAAAAAGATATTATGCACAGTTGCAAGATAGTTATAAGAAATCTTAGCTGGTTAATTACTATTGAGAGAATTGATTAACTTATGGTGTTTATTCCAAATAAAGGCTTTTACTACACCCAAAATTTTTGCTTTTGGGACAAAGCCATAATAGCGGCTATCGTTTGAGATTTTGCGATTATCACCGAGAACAAAATACTTACCTTTTGGAACGGTAAAGCTTTTATTTGTACCCAAGGTTACTCCTGAAGCAGGTGATAAGGCAGTCGAAAGTGTCAGTGTTCCGCTAGATTGTTGCTTTTTGGTAATATATGATTGTGAGACTAGTTTATTATTTACATATAACTTGCCATTATTCTGATACTCGATTTTATCACCGGGCAGCCCAATTATACGCTTAATATATTTCGTTTTAGGAGTAACATTAGGTTCCTGAGTATCAACACCGTAAGCATTGAAAATAATGATTGAATTTCGTCTGATTTTTGCGGCTTTTAACATGATGACACGTTCCCCAGCCTGCAGATTAGGACTCATAGAATCGCCAACAACATTGGCAGGGCTGAATAGGAAAGTCTTAACAAAAAAAGCAAGTAATAAGCCGATTAAGATAGGCCATACCCAACTCATAATATTCTTAAAAATAGACACTGGTTTTCCTCCTCATTGATGTTATATAGATTTCATAGACCAAGATTCTTCAGCTAATAACTTCAAACTTTACTTAAAAACGTACCATATGTGTATAGCTTCTGTTTTTAATTCTAGGACACAGTCTATCTGTTTGTCTAGCTTATTATGCAATAAAAAATTAGAATATAGGAAGAATAGCTGTAATTAAATGTGGAGTTAGCAAGAGCTAGGGTGGGAATAAATGAAGATAGAAATTGTATGTGCTGTAATCTTAAATCGGAAGAAACAGATTTTTGTAGGTAAAAGAAAATCTAAGAAATTGGCTGGCTACTGGGAATTTCCAGGTGGCAAGATTGAAAAAAATGAAGGAATAAAAGAAGCACTTAAACGGGAAGTAATGGAAGAAATTGGAGCAGAAATTACTATTGGTTCAATGGTAGTCCCAGAGTATGCATACCATTATCAATTTGGGGATGTAAAACTGTATTTTTATTTTGCACGACTAGAAAGCAAAGAGGGCGAACCAAAGATTTATGAGGAATACGGATGGTTGCCAATTCAGCAGTTAGAAAATAAGAAGTGGTTGCCAGCAAATCAGAAGGTACTCGCGAAATTAAGCAAGTGGGATTTAAATAAGGTGGAATTTGATGAATAATGAAGATATTAAGCAGAATCTTTTGCTGGCAGCAACAGTTGGATTCTTGGATGATAGTCAACCTGGGGCTACTAGCGAATTATTGCCACAGCTGGTAAGCAATCAACCGAATGATACGATGTGGGAACATCTCCGGTATGAATTACAGACTTGTCGGAGTTTTTCTTTTGCACTGGCATTTATTACCGAAGATGCACTAACGCCTTTGAAAGTCGTGTTAGCTGACTTAGCAGTTAAGGGAATCTCAGGAAGAATTCTGACTTCGAATTATTTGGCATTTAATCAGCCGAAGGTCTTTGAGGAACTACTTAAGATTCCAAATATTGCGGTTAGAATTGTTACGCAAGAAGGCTTCCATGCTAAAGGCTACCTTTTTGAACATAACGACTATTATTCGATGATTATCGGTAGCTCAAATTTGACGCGTGCAGCATTATTGCACAACGTTGAATGGAATTTGCATTTTTCGGCACTCAAGGATGGTGCAGTGACCAAGCAGATTATGAATCAGCTGGATATTGAGTGGCAACAAGCAGTCGAGCTCACTAATCAATGGATTGAAGAATATCGGCATGTCTATAATGATACCCAGCAAAAACGAACGATGATTAATTCGGTTGAAGTCAAAGAAAAAGCACCAATTGTTCCTAATAAGATGCAGACAGAAGCGCTAATTGAATTAGCAAAATTGCGTGCAACAAATGAAAGAAGAGGTTTGGTAATCTCCGCAACAGGGACGGGAAAAACATTTTTAGCTGCGCTTGATGTAAAGCAAGTTAATCCAAATAAGATGTTATTTGTAGTTCATCGTGAACAAATTCTACAAAAGGCACTGGATAGTTTTAAACGTGTTTTAGGTGGAAAAGATAGTGACTATGGAATCTTATCTGGGAATCGGAATGAAAGACAAGCCAAGTACTTATTTGCGACTTTGCAGACACTCTCCAAGACAGATGTCTTAAATCGTTTTGCACCAAATCAATTTGATTATCTCTTGATTGACGAGGCGCACCGAAGTGGGTCTGAGACATATCGCCGCATCTTGGATTATTTTACCCCAGCTTTTTGTTTAGGGATGACAGCGACACCTGAGAGAACAGATGATTTCAGCATTTATCAACTATTTGATTACAATATTGCCTATGAGATTCGGCTCCAAGATGCTTTGGAAGAACAGATGCTGACGCCATTTCATTATGTGGGACTGCAAGATTATGAGTATGATGGCAAGTTGATTGATGATAAGTCTCCACTAAGATTATTAGTTGCAAAGGAACGTGTTAGTTACGTGCTAAAACAACTTGAGTACTATGGATATTCAGGCAAACGAGTTCATGGACTTGTTTTTTGCAGTAATGTGCTTGAATCAAAGGAGATTGCTCAGCTTTTGGCGAAGAATGGGCACCCAGCAGTTAGCCTAGATGGAAGTGATTCAATTGCGCGGCGTAACCAAGTAGTTACCCAGCTTGAGCATGGTCAAATCGAATATATCGTGACGGTAGACATCTTCAACGAGGGAATTGACATTCCATGTTTGAATCAAGTTGTGATGCTTAGGAATACGCAATCAAGCATTGTTTTTATTCAGCAGTTGGGTCGAGGGTTACGTAAGTATATCGGTAAAGAGTTCTTAACAATTATTGATTTCATCGGAAACTATAAAAATAATTATTTAATTCCCACAGCGCTGACAGGAGATATCTCACGCAGTAAGGATAGCGCACGTGCAGATTTAACAATGCAGCCAATTCTAGGATTATCAACAATTAACTTTACTGAAGTTGCGAGACAGCGGATATATGAGGCGATTCAGGTTGCGAAGTTAGATGCTTTTGCAACTTTGCGTGCAGATTATCAGGAACTCAAACAAAGACTAGGCAGAATTCCCTTATTACTGGATTTTCAAAAATACGGTGGAATTGATGCTGAAGTCTTTGCTGAGAATAATCAACTTGATAGTTACGCGAGCTTTTTAATTAAGATGAAAGAGCAAGTCAAGTTAACCGAGTATGAAGCAAAAGTATTGAGTTTTGCAACTAAGGAATTGGTAAATGGGATGAGAAGACATGAACTTTTACTATTAAGGCTGTTACTGGAAAAAGAGGTAACAGATAAGGACTTTACAGAAGCCTTGCAACAAAATAATTGTTATTTAGATGCGGCTGTATTGCAATCGGTTGATGACATTTTGAGCCTGCACTTTTTTGATATCAAATCTGGGAGAGAAAATAAGGCTGAGAAATACGGGAAGCAAGCTATTGTAGAGCATTCAAATGGAAAGTACGGGTTTAATTCTGTGATTAATGCTAGTTTACAAGGAATAAGTGACTTTAAGCGTATGTTTATGGATGTTATCGCAACTGGATTGTATAAAGCAAATAATTTTAATGCCAAGCAACCTTTCACATATTATCAAAAATATTCTCGCAAAGATGTCTGTCGGCTCTTGAATTGGAGCAAAGATGTGAGTGCTCCAATGTATGGCTATCGTGTAGGAAGAGATGCTTGCCCAATCTTTATCACATATGAAAAAGATGATCCAACAAAGAATCGTAGTGCACGCTATGAAAATGAATTCTTCAATACTGGTTTAATCAAATGGTATACCAGAAGCCCACGACATATTGATTCAAAAGAAGTTCAGCAGCTATTAGAGCGAGACCACAATGGTGATTTTAAGGTGCAAATTCAACTATTTCTTAAGAAGAGTGATGCCGAAGGGAAAAAATTCTATTATTTAGGGAAGGCTCAGGCTGCTTTGGATTCTGTAAAGGAACAGATGATTAGTCAAGCTGGTAAGCGTCCTAAGGCTGTCGTTTCGTTGAATTTGAAGTTGAATGAACCAATAAAGTATGGTCATTTTATAAATATCACAAAAAAATAAAAATATTTATTGCTTTATGATATTAGTATGATATCATAGTGTTATCGATAGATGAAAAGATTGTGAGGTGAGTCCAATGGATGATATAGCGACTTTTTTGTTGAGGTTACCCAAAGAACTAAAAAGTAGACTTGAAGCAAAAGCAAAGGAACAAAATCGCAGTGTGAATAGCCTGCTGCAGACAATTATTGAAGATTTTTTAAATGGTAAGGAGCAGGCGGCCGTTTCGTTAGAAAAGCGCCAATTTATCGGGCAAGTTGTAGAGAACAGACAAATTGATCCAGACAATGGACTTGTGCAAGTAAATGGAATCTATTATCGTTACTTGATTGAAAGTAATCTGGAATTCGATTCGAAAATAAATTATATCGTAATTGAGGCTAATGGGAATATTTTGACACTACGCCCAATGGTACATTAAATTACGAGTATGGGGGAATTCAAATGTTCGGAATAAAGATTGTAAATCAAAATTGTCAAGGTCTTGTGGAAACATTGGGAAAGTATAGTCACAGCGTCGATGCAGGATTACACTTTTATATTCCTATTTTTCAAAGGATCCAGACAGTTAACTTGGCAATGCGTCCGTTGCAGTTATCACAGTATTCTGTAATCACAAAGGATAATGCAGATATTCAAGCGAGTGTTACCTTGAACTATCATGTTACAGATGCTAAAAAGTACGTTTATGAAAATACAGATTCAGTTGAATCAATGGCTCAGTTAGTAAGAGGACACCTGCGTGATATTATTGGACGCCTTGAATTGACAGATGCGCTGGGTTCGACTTCCAAGATCAATGCGGATTTGGCTGCTGCAATTGGAGACTTAACCAATGTCTATGGAATTAATGTTGACCGAGTAAATATTGATGAGCTGACACCATCGACTTCTATCCAAGAAGCAATGGATAAACAATTGACTGCCGATCGTGAACGAATCGCGACAATTGCACGTGCCCAAGGTGAGGCACAAAACATCAAGTTGACAACTGATGCTCGTAACCGTGCGCTTGTTGAAACTGCGCAGGCACAAGCTCAGGCAACTAGGACACAGGCTGATGCAGAGAATTATCGCATCAATAAAATTCAAGAAAGCTTGACAGCTGTCAATGAAAATTATTTCAAGGATCAAAGTATTCATGCATTTACCGAATTAGCACAATCAAAGACTAACTTAGTGGTTATGTCAAAAGATGAAGTGACGACTTTGGGCCAGGTTCCAGTTATTAAGAAGATGCTAGATCAGGAAAATAATATTTAAGAAGTTAGTTCCAGTTACTGGATATGGTTAAAAAATTAATTAAGACAGGGAGTGTGCCATAAGTCGGGAAAATTTGAGTACTAACTCGAAATTACGAACATAGCGAGTACTTTGCTATGAGTAATTCGAAGTTAGACGGAAAGTTTTGATTTATGAAACACGTTTATACGAAATAAATAGAGGAACTGAATCAAAACTTAACTTTTAACTCAGTCCCCAGTTACTAGATATGATTAAAAAATTAATTAAGACAGTTCGCGATATTTATAGAATATTGGAACTGTTTTTTGCTGTAAATTAATACTTTAAGTATTGTGACATAAGATGGTGAAACTTAACTTTTAATCCAAACCTTAACCCAATTTTTGATTACTTCAAACATATAAGAACCATTCTATTTTGAATTATTGTAGTTAAGGAGTACCCTTTACTTGTATACTAGTTCACAAGAAGGGATGATTAAAATGTATTATTCTAATGGGAATTATGAAGCTTTTGCTAGACCAAGAAAGCCGGCTAATGTTGATCAAAAGCAGGCTTATATTGTTGGAGCTGGATTAGCAGGCTTAGCTGCTGCTGTTTTCTTAATTCGTGATGGACACATGAAAGGCGAGCATATTCATTTGCTAGAAGAATTACCACTTGCGGGTGGTTCATTGGATGGAGCTAATCGACCGAATGTGGGTTTTATTACTCGTGGCGGTCGGGAAATGGAGAATCATTTCGAATGTTTGTGGGACATGTACCGTTCTATTCCATCCCTTGAGGTTGAAGGTGCATCATACTTAGATGAATATTATTGGTTAGACAAAGATGATCCGAATTCGTCGAATTGCAGATTGATATATGATCGAGGTAATCGTGTGCCAAATGATGGTGACTACACACTTGATAAATCGTCAAACGAATTGATTAAACTAGTTATGACACCTGAGAGCAAGTTAGGAACACAGACAATTGAAGATTTCTTCTCACCCAAGTTTTTCGAGAGTAATTTTTGGACCTACTGGGCAACGATGTTTGCTTTTGAAAAATGGCATTCTGCAGTTGAGATGAGACGATACACAATGCGTTTCATTCATCATATTGACGGATTGCCTGATTTTAAGGCACTTAAATTCAATAAGTACAATCAGTATGATTCAATGGTAAAACCAATCCTTGCATACTTGAAGACACATAATGTCGATGTTCAATACAGTACGACTGTTGATAATATTCAAGTTGATTTTACAGATGGCAGGAAAGTTGCAAAGAAATTATTACTAACTGTAGCTGGTCAGCAAACTGAAACGGTTCTTACTGAAAATGACTTAGTCCTTGTTACAAATGGGTCAATTACAGAAAGTACAACTTATGGGGATCATAATACTCCTGCACCTGCAACAACAGAGTTAGGCGGTAGCTGGAATTTGTGGGAAAACTTGGCTGAACAGTCTACAGATTTTGGTAATCCTAAGGTATTTTATCAAGATTTGCCAGAGAAAAGCTGGTTTGTTTCTGCAACGGCAACAATCAAGAATGCAGCAGTTGAACCATATATTGAACGCTTAACTAAGCGGGATTTGCATGATCGTAAAGTTAATAGTGGTGGAATAATTACGATTACTGATTCTAATTGGCTCATGAGTTTTGCAATTCATAGACAGCCGCATTTTAAAGAACAATCTGAAAATGAGACCATAGTTTGGATTTATGGACTTTATTCAGATACTGAAGGTAATTATGTCCATAAAAAAATTGTTGATTGTTCAGGTAAAGAAATTACTGAGGAGTTTTTATATCATTTAGGAGTTCCAGAGTTTAAGATTGAGCAGTTAGCGGCTCAGGAGTCAATTAATACGGTTCCTGTGTATATGCCATTTATTACTTCTTATTTTATGCCAAGACAAAAGGGTGACCGACCTGATGTTGTGCCAGATGGCTCTGTTAACTTGGCTTTTATCGGTAATTTTGCTGAATCGCCAACGAGAGATACAGTTTTTACGACCGAGTACTCTGTCAGAACGGCAATGGAAGCAGTGTATATGCTTTTAGGTGTTGAAAGGGGCGTTCCAGAGGTCTTCAATTCTATCTATGATATCCGTGAGTTATTAAAGGCAGTATATTATTTGAATGATAAGAAGCAGTTGAATGAGATTAACTTGCCAATTCCAGGATTAGTAAAGAAGATTGGGATTTCAAAATTAAAAAAGACTTGGTTGGCTGAATTATTAGAAGAAGCTAAACTGCTTTAAACAAGGAATACATTCGTTCAGAAGCAGTAGTGAGATCAGCATAAAACCTGATTTTAATTCAATATCAATAACATTTAAGGGCTACTCTGTGGAAATCTTTCAGATTAGCCTTTTTTGTGGATTTTTTTAAAATTTTTTCTAATTTCAATTTAATATAATAACTTTTTTTGAAGGTTTACCAGTGAAAAAGTTATTAAAAAAGCTTAATAAGTTTTAAAAGCAAAACAGAAAATCTATATAAAATAGTTTTTATTATAGTGATCCTTATCATAGTAGCATTTATTGACATAACATGATAAAACGAATTTAAAGTGTGCGAGGATGCAAAGAGCGATGATACATGCGATAATTAGTCCCATTATGAGCTTTTTAGAGCTGACATAGGAGGGATATAACTTGGATAAGAAAAAAGAAAGAAAAATTGCAAGTAACATAATCAAAGGTTCTTTGGGTAACATGATCGAGTGGTTTGATTGGTACATATATGCATCTTTTGCTATTTATTTTGCGAATGCATTTTTCCCAAGCAACAATCAAACTGTTGAATTATTGAGTGCTGCTGCTGTGTTTGCAGTCGGCTTTTTAATGAGACCATTTGGGAGTTTCATAATGGGCAAGTTTGCAGATCAGCATGGGCGACGTTCAGCCTTGACGCTTTCTGTTGTCATTATGGCTTGTGGTTCACTTATCATTGCAATCGTTCCAACATATCAAACCATTGGAATTCTTTCACCCATTATTTTGGTGCTGGTGCGGCTAGTGCAAGGAATCTCTCTTGGTGGTGAATATGGTATTTCAGCAACATATCTCTCGGAAATGGCTAGTTCGAATCGAAGAGGATACTACGCATCTTTTCAATATGTAACACTGATTAGTGGGCAATTGCTTGCACTAATTGTCCAAATCTTGTTACAGTATTTCTTTGATGATGCTCAGTTGAGTGCTTGGGCATGGAGAATTCCATTTGTTGTTGGCGCGCTAGGAGCACTTATTGTGCTGTATCTCAGATTGTCTATGGATGAGACTAATCAATTCAAGGAATCTGCTAAGAATGGTAAGAAGAAGGGAACTCTGAAACAATTAGCTAAGTATCCAGGACAAGTACTGACCGTCATTGGATTGACATTCGGTGGGACAATTGCATTCTATACTTACACTACTTATATGCAGAAGTATATGATCAATAGTTTAGGCTTGCCAACAAGATTAACTACCGAAATCAATTTCTTGGCACTGTTAATCTTCATGATTATGCAGCCGGTATTTGGTCATCTTTCAGATAAGATAGGTCGTAAGCCATTGTTGTATTGGTTTGGAATCTTAGGCACACTGCTAACCGTTCCAATTTTTAAAGGATTGCAGTTGTTTGACAGTCCGTTCAGTGCGTTTGTATTAATGCTGGCGGGTCTCATGATTGTGAGTGGTTACACTTCAATCAATGCAGTTGTAAAGGCAGAACTTTTTCCAACAGAGATCAGGGCTTTAGGTGTTGGATTACCATATGGACTGACAGTAGCGATTTTTGGTGGAACGGTTGAGTACGTTGCCTTATGGCTGAAGACGATTAATCATGAAGGCTGGTTCTTTTATTATGTGTCAGCGGCGGTTTTTGTCAGCTTAATTGTTTATGTCAGAATGCTTGAAACCTCAAGACATTCCAAATTAGATAAGTAGACTTGTGTTTGATTGAACGAATTTTTCAAGTAACGAGAAGAATGTAACATAGTATAAATTCAGAGTGGAGCTGGATCAAAAGTTAAATTTTGATGTAGCTCCTTTCTTGTATAAAGTAATTTCGCAGGAAATCTCAATATAGCAGATATACTTTTTTAATGTATAATGAATTAAACTATTCAATGGATATTAGTTAGTTTGAAAGCCAGAAAGGGATTATTTAGCAACAACATTCTAATAAATAAATGAGAATACTTGATTTTAGTAAGAATATTTTGTATTTTAGAAAATAAAAATAAATTTAAAGGAGCGTTTTTGTAATGTCTAATTGGGATACCAAGTTCGCGAAAAAAGGTTTTACGTTTGATGATGTTCTATTAATTCCAGCTGAAAGTCATGTTTTACCAAACGATGTTGATTTGAAGGTGCAACTTGCAGAAAATATTAAGTTAAATATCCCGATTATAAGTGCAGGAATGGATACAGTTACTGAATCAGCGACTGCAATCGCAATGGCCCGCCAAGGTGGACTAGGTGTTATTCATAAGAATATGACGATTGAACGACAAGCTGATGAGGTTCGTAAAGTCAAGCGTTCTGAGAGTGGCGTAATCATTGACCCATTTTTTCTGACTCCATCGAATACAGTTGCTGAGGCAGAGGGGTTAATGAGAAGATATCGTATTAGCGGCGTTCCAATTGTTGAAACATTGCAAAATCGTAAATTTGTCGGAATTATTACTAACCGTGATCTCCGCTTTGTTTTAGATCGAACTGTTGCGATTGATGGTGTAATGACTAAGGAAAATCTTGTGACTGCACCTGAGGGAACTTCTTTGAAAAAGGCAGAAGAAATTCTGCAAAAACACAAAATTGAAAAATTACCAATGATTGATAAAGATGGTAAGCTCACGGGCTTAATAACCATTAAGGATATTGAAAAGGTTGTTGAATTTCCAAATGCAGCAAAAGACGAACATGGTCGTTTACTGGTTGGGGCTGCAGTCGGTGTTACAAGTGATACTTTCGATCGCGCTGCTGCTTTGTTAGATGCAGGTGTTGATGCAATTGTAATTGATACTGCTCATGGTCATTCTGCAGGAGTAATTCGCAAAATCAGTGAGATTCGCGAGCATTTTCCAGAAGCAACATTGATTGCTGGTAACGTTGCAACCGCAGCAGCTGCACGCGCACTCTATGATGTTGGTGTCGATGTAGTCAAAGTTGGAATTGGACCTGGCTCGATTTGTACAACTCGGATTGTGGCCGGCGTTGGAGTACCTCAGCTTACAGCTATTTATGATGCAGCAAGTGTGGCTCGTGAATATGGCAAAACAATTATTGCTGATGGTGGAATTAAATATTCTGGTGATGTTGTTAAGGCTTTGGCAGCAGGTGGAAGTGCAGTTATGTTGGGTAGCATGCTGGCTGGGACAGATGAAGCACCTGGTGAGACAGAAATCTATCAAGGTCGCCGCTTCAAGACCTATCGCGGTATGGGCAGCTTGGGGGCAATGGACAGCAAGCATGGTTCATCTGACCGTTACTTCCAAGGTAGTGTAAATGAAGCTAACAAGCTCGTTCCAGAAGGTATTGAGGGTCGTGTCGCATACAAGGGCTCACTTGCAGATATTGTCTATCAAATTGTTGGTGGATTACGCGCAGGAATGGGATATGTTGGCGCAGCACACTTGCAAGAATTGCAAGACGATGCACAATTTATTCAGATTTCAAATGCAGGTTTACGCGAGTCGCATCCACATGACGTTCAGATTACTAAGGAATCACCTAACTATAGTAAATAATTTTATGCAGAACTTAGAAGCTATCTTGCTTCGAGTTCTGCTTTTTGCTTGGTTTCACAAGCATTTAGAATATATGTCAAGGCTTTAATACGGAGCGACAATTTTATAAAATTGTCTAAGAGGTTTGTAAGTTTTGAATCTCCTTAAAAATGATGTTGTAGATGGATTTTTTAATGAAGGAAGTGTGTGCCATAAGTCGGTGGAATTTGAGTATCAATTAGAAATTACGAATATAGCGAGAACTCTGCTATGAGTGATTCGAAGTTAGACGGGAAATTTTGACTTATGAAATACGTTTATTCGTAATAATATATAGAGGACTTTAAAATTTAACTTTTACCCCAACTCCACATGAAAAATCCTGCCGATAGACTATTACAGCCATAAGCTATCAACAGGAAAAGGTATATGGTTTTTTTAATAACTATTTGAAAAGATCTGAATGTGATCCAGTGTCAATAAAGTGAATAAATTAACCATCATATTTATAGATTAATAACCAATCAGATTTTATATGGAGATCCCGCTCTGGCTTACGATTGACCAACGGATGATCATTATATTGTGGATTCAATGGTTCGTCACAAATTAAGGTTCGATAAACGACTTCAAAATCTTCTTTTCGAGAACGACCGCCTTTTAAAACATTTTTATAGTGTTTTTCATTTGTATAAAGTGTACTTAGAAAAGAGATTTAATATCAGAATTTAGTAGTTTTGCTTTTGGATTGAATCTATGAGTATGACAATATTTATTTCAGTCGTTTAATAAATGAAACCGTAAAAAGAGCTGGGCAAAATTTAACTTTTACCCCAGCTCTTTTTTTGCACTTATCTATTTGATGTGGACGTTTCGATAGAATAATACTGTTCCATATGGTGAGATTTGGAGTCCTTTGACCTTATTCTTTAGTAAATAAGACATCCCGCCCTGATATACTGGTGCAGTAAATGTATCTGTCGTAATTAACTGCTTCTCAGCTTTGATCAAAGTTGACCAACGCTTTGTTGGATTAGTTGCATAGGTAGTCGCTGCCTTGTTTAACAGGCTGCGGAAGTTACTATTGTTGTAGTCATCAGATAAATGATATTGTCCACCATCACTGATGAAGTTAACAGGATCAGCATAATCAGGTTGCCATGTTCCATAGACGATATCGAAATCATAGTCAGTTGTTGCGGCTAAACGAGACTTCAGTGGAATAGAACGAAGACTGACCGATAAACCTGGTAAGTTTGTTTCAAGTTGACTTTGAAGATATTCTCCAATTTGTTTGGAATCAGTGGTATCTGAAGTTAATAATTCAATTGAAATTTTTTGTTTGCCAAGCTCTTTCTTTGCTTCAGCCCATTGTTTCTTAGCTTCTTTGAGATTATAAGTTGACATATTGCCTGCATCTTTACGATAATCATCGCCAGTCTTTGTGTTAAAGGCAAAGTCCTTGGGAACAATTCCATTTAGTGCTGAGCCTGCATGCAAGACATTCTTGACTAGAGAATTCTTATTGTAGGCTAGAGCAATCGCTTTTCTAAAGTGAACATTGGCTGTTGTTTGGCGATGAGTATTAAATGACAGGTAGCCAATTAATGGGATTGTTTTTGAATGAAAACCAGCTGTTTTTTGATATTGTTTAATATAATCTGTTGTTAACATTGCATAATCCAATTTGTTTGTCTGATATAGATTAGCGGCTGTCGAGGAATCCTTAACAACTTGAACTTTAACTTTTTTTAGTGTAATTGCTTTTTTATCCCAATACTTGCTGTTCTTCACATAATTCCACTTCAAGTTAGTCCCGTTCCAATTAGTTACAACGAAGGGGCCATTAAAGACTGTCTTAGCGGCACTTGTGCCGTACTGGCTGCCATATTTTTTAACAATTTTTTCATCTTGTGGATAGAATGGTGCACCAGTCATAAGTTCTGAGAAGTAACTGATAGGCGACTCAAGTGTAACTTGTAGTTTATAAGTGCTGAGTGCTTTAATCCCCAACTTGTCAGCTGATAGTTTACCGGCTGCAATCGCATCACCATTCTTAATGGATGCAAAACGTTGTGAATTGGGAGAAGCTGATGAAGGATCCACCATCTTTCTCCATGCAAAGACGTAATCTTGTGCAGTTACGGCGTCACCATTTGACCATTTTGCGTTCTTTCTAAGTGTAAAAGTGTAGGTTTTTTCATCTGAACTGACAGAAACACTTGAAGCCCCAGCAAGGACTGGTTTATTGCTTGAATTAAAACGATAAAGTCCTTCGAAAGTGTTCTGTAATGCTTCAAGACTAGTAGTATCACTATACTTAGTTGTACTAAGAGTCGCCATTTCGGCATCTGTTGCCACAGTCAAGACCTGTTGCTTTGATGTGTCAGATGATTGCTTATTTCCGCAAGCAGTCAATATAAGTGTTGTAGCTATTACGGTCCCAAATAATACCAAAAGTCCTTTTTTCATGTAATAAACCCCCAATTGATGTAGTTTTATAAAGTGTGTCATAAAGCAGTAAAATTTCGTGTTAGGCGGAAAATTTTGACTTAGACTTATAGAACACATTTATCTGGAATAAAAAAGAAGCCAGGTTAAAATTTAGTTTTTGACCCTGCCCCTCTAGACAATATGAATTAATTAAGTGACGGAGTTTTCTATAATCATGATTGATGGCAAAATAAGTATGGTTGCAGATTTGCAACATCCCTATCTTTTTTGGGCTAAAAAATGTCATAGAAAGGTCGCCCCCTTAACGTTCATAGATATGCACTAAGGGTACTTGTTTATTAATGCGCTGTCAATAAACAATATTAAGTTAGTTTTAAAAGTCAAAAATACCCCATAATAATTAGATTTTTGTCTAACGATTATGGAGCACTTCAAAATTTAACTTTTAATTTAGTTTCTCTATATTATTACGAATAAATGTGTTTTGTCTGCCACAATTTATTTTCTAATAACTTTAGCTTTCTTTACATCTTCAATTGTCTTCGTTCCAGCTAATTGCATATCAATCTTTAGTTCATCATTTAAGTGATCGATTACAGAAGCAACACCTTGAGCGCCGCCAAGAGCAAGCCCATAGATAATAGGACGGGCAAGGGCAACTAAATCAGCCCCGCTTGCAAGAGCTTTGAAAACATGCGATCCGCGACGAACACCACTGTCGAAGATAACAGGGACTTTGTGGTTAACTGCTTTTGCAACCTCATGCAAAACATCAATCGAAGCAGGTCCACCATTTAATTGACGACCACCGTGATTTGAAACATAGATTCCTTTGGCACCGGCACCAATTGCAAGCAAAGCATCTTCTGCACTTTCAATTCCCTTAACTATTACAGGTAAGTTGGTGTATTCGGCAATCCGACGGACATCATCAGGCCCAATTTTTTGAGCAGCAGCGGCATAAATCTCCATAATTCCTTTTCCCTTGCCATCACCTTCTGAGAACTTAGCTAAGTTAGCCATTGGAATTGGAAATTGGAAGTTGTTAATAATATCAGATTCTCTATACCCATCTACAGTTGCATCTACTGTAAGAATAATTCCTTTAGCACCAGCCTTTACAGCTTCATCAAGCAGACTGTAATTGAAATTCCAATCTTTACTCATATATAGTTGGAAGAATTGAGGAGCACCATTACCAGCCACAGCGGTATCGGCAATTGATGTTGAAGAATAGGTACTTTGAGCCATTAGTCCGCCAACTTTGGCCAAACCTTCCGCCGTTGCTTTCTCACCTCGTGAATGTGCTAAACCTTGTGCAGCAGCAGGAGCCATCATAATAGGTGTTTTTAATTTTAATCCAAAAACTTCAGTAGCAGTGGTAGGTTGCTCAACATTGGTAAGAGCACGAGGAATAATCTGAATATGATTGAATGCACTTGTATTTTCATGTAATGTCCATTCATCTTCGGAACCACCGCTAATATAACCAAAACCGCCAGCGGGAATAATTTTTTTGGCTTTTTCTTCAAGTGAAGATAAGTTTAAAATATCTAATTTTTGTTCACGATCGCTTTGTTCATATCCATTTATTGTTGTCATAATTAATTTTCTCCTTATTTGTTACTTTTTTTATTACAATTACATCCTAGTTCTTTTATTTTTTATTGTCAATCATTTTTTGAATCTTTTCTTTGAATGGAAATTTAATCGCTGGAACTAAGCAAAAGTCAATATCAAAAATGAATCGCCTGAAAAGTGGATAAGGTATTATTAATTTTTATAAGTGTTACTTTTTATAGTTCAATAATTGGAAATTTAATTTTTAGAAACTTTTTTAAAAAGCACAATTTGCGGATTCAAAAAAATGTGATAGCATTAATTGAAAAAGCTATCATAAAAAGCGAGGTCTAATATTTGGTACTCACAAACAAAACACCTGAAGAAAAAGTTAATTCGTTATTCGATCGTGTTGCTCCAGAATATGATTCGATGAATAATTGGATTAGTATGGGATTACAGAAAAATTGGCGTAGGGAAACTATGAAAAAGCTTGATATAAAGACTAATTCAAAGCTCTTAGATGTTTGTTGTGGAACAGGGGCATGGACCGCTGACATAGCAAGCGAATTGGGTGAGAGCGGACATGTTACAGGGCTTGATTTTAGCAAAGAAATGTTGAGACTTGCTGAAGGTAAAATGCTTAATACAAAACAAAAAGCCAAGATAGATTTAGTGCAGGGAGATGCAATGGAGTTGCCGTTTGCGGATAATTCGTTCGATGGAGCAACAATTGGTTTTGGACTTAGAAATGTTCCTGATGCAAGTCAAGTGCTGAGTGAAATGACGAGAGTTGTGAGACCTGGAGGTTTTGTGGCTTGCTTGGAGACCTCACAGCCGCAAAATGTGGTCGTGAAGAGTGTCTGGAATGTCTTCTTCAAGTTGGTTCCTGTGATTGCCAAGGTGCGGGGAAACAATTATGCAGATTATGATTATTTACAGAAAACGACTAAGGAGTTTGTTTCTGCAAATAGGCTAAAGGAAATGTTTGAAGAGACTGGATTGTGGAAAGTTACTTATCAGCAATTCAGTCTAGGCGCCGTCGTTCTTCATGTTGGATATAAAAAGGAATTATGATTTATGAAACACGTTTATACGGAATAAATAGAAGGCTGGTCAAAAGTTAACTTTTGACCAGCCTTTCTATTTTGTTCTTATTTGGCTAGTGTAGCGTAGAAAATGAAATTAGTGTTATTTTTGATTGACCTTATTTGCCAAATTATTAGAGGTTATATAGCTATTCATTGCCTTTTGCGCTTCAACGAGCGAATTTTTAATATTGCTGCCGTTATAGATTTGTTCCATGGCAGTCTGAGTCAGGGTACGTTCTTGAATCAATCCTTGCATGAAGATACCAGAATTTGTATTATTCGGTTTTGTACGTCGCAACTGTTGTCCTGGAACTTTTGCTTCTGGTTGACTCTTGTATAATTTTTTGAGTACAGGTTCATCTTGCGAATCTTTATTCAAGGCAAGGTATCCAGTCGCAACTTGCCATGTAGCCTGGTTCTTGGCATTCATCAAGAATTTGATAAAGTTCCAAGCACCTTGTTGTACTTCACTGGACTTATCGTTTGAGATCCAGAGTGAAGCTCCACCAATTGAAACGCCATTGGATTTTTGTCCATCAGCATGTGGATAATAGGTGATACCTAGTTTATCTTTTGTACCAGCTGTTAACTGACTAATATCAGCGGATGATTGCAGGAACATTCCAAGCTTGCCTGAAAGAAATGCCGCCATCTCATTGGCAGAGGCGCTTGAACCAGCACCAAAGTTCATGAATGCACCGCTTTTAATATTTTCCTGCAGCCATTTCATTGTTTTTGTTGCCACTGTACCTGAAAAGTTAACAGAAGTTGGCACTCCCGAATGTCCATCTTCATTATTGGCCAATGACTCGCCGCCGTTAGCTAAAAATTGCTCAAAAAGCCAACCGTAGATTTCAACACTCAATCCTTTGACTTTTTTCCCAGATTTCTGATAAAGTTCGGTGGCTACTCTGGTAATATCACTGTAGCTCGGATTGACTGGAGGAGGAGTTATGCCATATTTTTTCAGAAGAGTTGCATTGTAATATAGTACTGGTTGTGAAGTATTGAATGGCATTGAGAGTTGTGTACCATTCTTGGAATAAAATGCACGTGCGACAGCTGAAATTTTGCTTGTGTCATAGCCTTCTTTATCAATGAACTTTTGAACTGGCGTTGTGTAGCCAGAGTTATAAATCTGGCTTGTTGAGATATCCATTGATTGGAAGAGCGCAGGCGAGGTACTGGTTCCATGTGTGTTCAATATTTTTTGTACAGCTTCGTTGTAGTTGCCTTCGAATTGTGGAACAACAACGTATTTGTTTTGTGAATCATTGAATTCTTTGACGAATTTATTTAGTTGAACTTGTCCAGGGCCAGTCATTTCATGCCAAAAGACAATCTTGATACGTGAGTCAGCTTTTGCACTACTTTTTTGTGAAAAAGTAAAGCCGATTATTGCAAGAAAAATAATAACTAGAGCGGCAAATATTGTTCTTTTTCTTTTCATTTAATTGCACCTTCATTAAGTCCGGATTTGAAGTAATGCTGGCCAAAGAATAAAGCGATTAACGTAGGGGTTATAATGATTGCTGCACTTGCTTGAATCATCCCCCAATTATTGAATGTTTCCTGTGATTGCAGCTGTCTGAGTCCGTCTTGAACTGGGCGAAAATTATCACTGAAGGTGGTCAGCATTGGCCACAGATATTGATTCCAACTGGAAAGAAAGCTGTATGCTGCGAGTGTATAAACGCTGATTTTGGAGTAAGGCATTACAACTTTATAGTAATATTGCCAATGTGATAGTCCTTCGATATCCCCAGCCTCTTTCAATTCTCCTGGAATTTGCAAGAAAGCTTGGCGCAGCATGAATGTACCAAAGGCAGAAGTCAGAAAAGGAATAATCATGACCGCATAATGATTAAGCAGACCTAGGCCACGTACCGTTGTAAAGTTAGGAATCACTTCGGCTTCAAATGGCAGCATCATTGTTGCAAGAAATACATAGAATAATAAGTCGCGTCCTTTGAATTTGAGGAAGACAAAGGAATAGGCGCTCATTGAACAAAAGATGACTTGAGCGAACATTGTTAATAAAGAAATTACAAGGCTATTAAAGAGATAACGAATAATAGGTGTCTGAGTTATCGCAGTCACATAATTATCTAATGAAATATGACTGCTCCAGAGAGCTCCTTTAGAGATATCTGCAGTCGGTAATAGGCTAGTCCAAAGCCCCAATAAAAAAGGAATGATGATAAAAATTGTTAGAATAATCAGCAATGAGTAATGAAGTATATGTTGGATTTTTTTTCTTTTCTTATATTGTGTCATTAGTAGGTCACTCGCTTTTCAAGAACTTTGAATTGAATGAATGTAAAAAGTGCAATAATAACCGCAAGAATGACAGATTCGGTACTTGCTAAGCCATAATTACCATTTAAAAATGCATCTTGATATATCCGATATACAAGTAAATTTGTGGCATTATTGGGTCCTCCTGCAGTCATCAAATCAATTAGACCGAAACTTTTGAATGATTCAATCAATGTGATAATTGAAACAAAGAAAATTGTTGGCGAAATCATTGGCAGTGTGATATGGAAAAATTGATAAGATTTAGAAACACCTTCTATTTGTGCAGCTTCATAAAGTGTGTAAGGCACAGACTGAAGCGCACCGAAGAATATAAGAAAGGTAAAGCCAAGATTCATCCAGACTGTTGAAATTACAATGGCAGTCATTGCCCAGCCTGGCTCAGTCAACCAATTAATTGGTGTCAGGTTCAACGCGGTGAATAATTGACTTAACAAACCAACGGAAGGATTGAAGATAAATAGCCAAAAGATTGCTGCAACTGATACGGAAACACCCATCGTTGCAGAGAATATGGTTCTAAAGAAGTTGATACCAGCCACTTTTTTGGTAGCCGCCTGTGCCAAGACAAGACCGATTGCAATTGTGAAGATTGAGACTGCAATAACATAGACAAGTGTTGCAATCAGACTGTTGATATAGGCGTTCGAAGAAAATAGCGCGAAATAGTTTTTAAGTCCAACGAAGACAGTGGGTTTTCCAAGATTGTTTGTTAAGAAAAAGCTTAGATAGATGGTGCGCAGCATCGGATAGAATACAAAAAGCGCCAGAATTAAAAGCGAAGGTCCTAAAAATAGTACTGCATAAAGTTTAACCTTTGCATAAGGATTGTATCCAAGTGACAGCTCTGCGCTCTTCTTTTTTTTAGATGCTATGTTGAAGTTGGGGTTCTTGGCTTGCGTTTCCATCTGTATATCCTCCATTCGTATTCAACAGCTTTTGACCGTCTTCACTAAAAATGTAATGATTTCCTGTGACACTTACAGAGACTCGCTCAGTGGTTGATAAATTACGAGTACTGCTAACCTCGATTCGAAGTTCCAGTGAATTGTCCAGTTGTGCATGTACAATTGAGTGTGTTCCTAAGTATTCAATATTAGTTACTATGGCATTTGTCTTGGAACTTACTTCGTCAATTGCGAGCGCATTAGGTCTCACACCAACCAGATAGTTTCCTGCCTTTAGACTATTTGTTATAGAGAATTTTAAGTTGGTTTCAACATCAGAGAGTTGCTTATTTTCTTTTAAAGTTACGGGCAGCAAGTTCATTTGTGGGGTACCGAAGAAACTTGCAACAAAAGTATTTGAGGGAGTGTCGTAAATATTTGAAGCTGAGTCAATTTGTTGTGCTTTTGCATCATTAAGTACCATAATTCTGTCAGCCATTGTCATTGCTTCAACCTGATCATGAGTGACATAGATGAGTGTTAGACCTAGTTTTTGTTGTAATTCACGAATTTCAGAACGCATTTTATTGCGCAATTGTGCATCTAAGTTTGAGAGAGGTTCGTCCATGAGACAGATTTTTGCATCGCTAGCAATTGCACGAGCTAGGGCCACACGCTGCCTTTGTCCACCTGAGAGTTCACCTGGTTTACGTTCACTAAAATCTGTTAAATTGACTAGTTCAAGTGCATGGTTAACACGAGTATTGATTTCAGAGCTGTTCATCTTACGTGCTTTTAGACCAAAAGCCACGTTGTCTTTGACATTCAAAAAGGGGAAAAGGGCATAGTTTTGAAAAACCATGGTCAATGCTCGTTCTTGAGGAGGAAGGTTGGTAACATCTTCATCATCAATTCTTAGCTGACCATTTGAAATAGGAATTAATCCTGCAATCATACGTAAAAGTGTACTTTTACCACATCCTGATGGACCTACAATCGCAAAGAATTCTCCTGTTTCGATCTTGACAGAAATATCTGAAAGTATAAAGTCTGAACCATTATATGTTTTTGAAATATTAGTTAATTCAATAGACATTGCCTTACTCCTTAATATTTTTAATTTATAACAACTTAAGTGTAGTTGTCGCTTGTAAGAGAATTGTGTGATAAATGTAATTGTTTTGTATTTTATATAAATTTAAGCAGTCGTATGTGACACTTCTTCATGATAAAAAATATAGTTAGTTAAGAAAATATTTTTTAAACATTTATTTTACCAATTTGTTAACTGCAGTAAGCCTTTTCACTATAATTATTGGTAAATTTATGGTAAAAAGAAGTGTATAAGAGGTGCGTTATGATTATTTTGTAAGCGTATTAATTATGGAAAGATACTTTTGAAGGGGAGTAATTAGATTGAAGAAGATAATTAATGATCCTGGAGATGTTGTCCCAGAAATGATCGATGGCTTGGTTAGAGCATATCCGCAATATGTAACTCGCATACCTGAGACAGAGGCTGTTGTGAGAAGTGACAAAGCTTCAATGGATGGAAAAGTCGGAATTGTAAGCGGAGGCGGGAGCGGGCATGAACCTGCACATCCCGGTTTTGTAGGCAAAGGGATGCTAAGCGCAGCAGTTGCAGGTCAAGTCTTCACTTCACCAACACCAGATCAGATTTACGAGGCAATCAAAGCTGTAAATACAGGTAAAGGGGTATTTCTAGTTATTAAGAATTACTCTGGAGATGTGATGAATTTCGACATGGCTAGTGATATGGCTGAACTAGATGATATCCCGGTTAAATCAATCATTGTTGATGATGATATTGCGGTTGAAGACAGCCTATATACTCAGGGAAGGCGTGGAGTTGCTGGAACTGTAATCATGCACAAAATAGTTGGGGCTGCTGCAGATCAAGGGGCTTCATTGGCAGAAATTGAAAAATTGGCAAAGGAAGTATTGCCGCATATTAATACGATTGCTGTGGCTTTGTCGGCAGCAACGGTTCCCGAAGTAGGAAAGCCTGGGTTTGAACTTGCTGATGATGAGATCGAATACGGAGTCGGAATTCATAGTGAACCTGGTTATCGCAGAGAGAAGATTAAGACCTCGCGTAAGCTGGTTGAGGAATTAGTTTCTAAAATCGATAGCGAGCTAAAGTTGGATGCAGGACATAAATATGCTGTACTGGTTAATGGGATGGGTGCGACTCCGTTAATGGAACAATATGTGTTTAGCCATGATTTGCTTGATGAGCTTGCTAAGAAAAAGATTGTACCAGCTTTTATGAAGGTTGGGAATTACATGACTTCAATTGATATGGCGGGAATATCCTTGACAATTTTCGACTTAGTTGATGAAAAATGGCTGGATTATTTGAATTATCCAGTTGAAACGATTGCATGGTAGAAGGAGAGATATGATGATAACAGTTGAGATAGTGGATAAATGGATGGAATTATTTTACCAGAAAATTAGCGAACAAAAAGCATATTTAAGTGAACTTGATACGCCAATTGGTGATGGTGATCACGGCAATAATATGATGAGGGGGATGCAAGGAGTTAAGGATGGTCTTGCTAAGCTTTCTGAACCAGATTTAAAGCTGACTTTCAAAACAATTGCCATGTCCTTGATTAGCAAAGTTGGTGGAGCTGCTGGCCCGTTGTATGGAACGGCATTTCTAGAAATGGCTAAAAATTGTGAAGAAACACAGGAACCGGCGGAATTGTTTAAGTTGGCACTAGAAGGAATCAAAAAACGCGGTGGAGCAACAACAGGTGATAAAACAATGATTGACGTCTGGGCGCCAGTTGTTGATGCACTAGCAGCCGCTAGTTTATCGGTTGAAAAGGTGAAAGAAGCAGCTGAAGGAACTAGGGATTTGGTAGCGAAAAAGGGAAGAGCTTCGTATTTAGGTGAACGTTCAGTTGGTCATTTGGATCCGGGAGCTGTTTCAAGTCAGTATTTATTTGAAAGTTTCATTGCAGCAGGAGGGATTAAATGACAAAAAAAATTGGAATAGTGATCGTCTCACATGTGCCAGAAGTTGCCATGGGAATACCTAAGTTATTGGAACAGGTTGCAGCTGATGTTTCAATTACATTTGCTGGAGGAACGGATGACAATGAAATAGGCACAAGTGCGGGGAAAATCATGGATGCTTTTGAACATAACGAAGCACAGGAACTGTTAGCTTTTTATGATTTGGGAAGTTCTAAGATGAATCTGGAATTAGCCGTTGAAATGTCTGATAAGAAGGTGAATATCTATGATGTTGCTTTGATAGAGGGTGCATATACAGCAGCCACTCTGTTAGAAGCAGATGTCACACTTGCAGATATTGAACAACAATTGGCACCATTGAAGATTAAGTAAGGGGGAAAAATAATGAATGGTTTCTGGGGAGAGTTATTTGGAACAGCCGTTTTAATTGTCTTTGGTGTTGGATGTGGAGCTGGTGTTAACTTAAAAAAATCGTATGCTAATGGACAAAATTGGTGGTACATCTCGATTGCATGGGGGTTAGCGGTGACCTTTGGTGTATATGTTGCTGGAGCATTCGGTTCATTGGGACATCTTAACCCCGCAGTAACGATTGGATTTGCATTATTTGGATTTTTCCCTTGGAGTCAAGTCTTACCATATTTACTGGGTCAATTCATTGGTGCCTTCATCGGTGCAGCGATTGTTATCGTACAATATTACCCGCATTTCAAAGACTCTAAAACAGTTGAAGAAGGCAATACTGTTGGCATATTCGCTACCGCACCTGCAATTAACAACCCAGTTTTTAATTTCTTAAGTGAAGTTATTGCGACATTTATTTTTATTTTTACCTTATTGAATCTAGGCAATTTTACTCAAGGGCTCAAGCCTTTGATTGTTGGTTTGTTAATTACGGTTGTTGGTCAGGCATTAGGTGGAACAACCGGTTTTGCCCTCAATCCTGCGCGTGATTGGGGTCCTAGATTAGCATACACAGTTTTGCCAGTCCCCAACAAAACAAACCCTAATTGGGGGTATGCTTGGGTTCCTATGGTTGGACCGCTTGTGGGAGGAATTCTGGCAGCTGGGTTAGTAGCGATAGTGTAGTCGGTTTGTCTTTTGGCAAAGTTGAAAAATAAAATAGTAATATATACAAAGTAACTGGTACAGTCCCTAACATTTTGGCAATTGCCATTTTGTTGAGTCGGATTGACCAGTTTTTTATTTGCCAATAATTTACAAAGTTTATTACAGGGTTACAAAGATAACTTTTTTGTGGTTTATGAGGTGAAAGCTGTGCTATTTAGGACTTTTATTCATACTGTTAACTTTTTTATTAGTCTCATTTTTTGTTTATTTTAGTGTAATTAAATGGACAATAAATATTTACCCAAAAAAACAGTCAAATATGCTACATAAAAACTTGATTATACTTAATACAATAAAGTAAAATGTAAATTATGAGTAATCTTTTATAAAAAAGGGTAAAGTTTACTTGTTCTTTTGGGATTTTAGTGATTTGTATAAAAAAGTTAAAGGGGAGAGCAAATGTGAGGAAAACAAAATGGTTTGAAAGGGTATATTCGGTGAGTCTAGCACTTGTGTTATTATTGCAGATATTTACGCCGATTGTTGATGCGACTACGACTGATCAAGTCAGTGATACTTCAACATCTGTTAAGCTAATATCTGCACAACAGGATACTAGCAACGAGAAGCAAGTTGATTTGAAAGTTCAGTTGGATAATTCAACTGACCAAGAACAAACGACTAAAATAGATATTAGTTCGGGAGACAATGTGAAGTTGAAGCAGGTTACAAATGAAGCAATAACTGCTAGCGATAATTCAACTGTACTTGGACAATATCAAGTTACGGATAGTCAGTTAATCTTATCAAGCAAAGCTAACGTACAAGGAACGGTAACTTTGAAATTGGACTTAGCTGATGATTCATCTTTGACGGGCACATTACAATTTGGATTGCAGGCACAAAAAGTTACGGCTAGCTTGGAAGCGGCATCAAGTTCATCGAGCACATCAAGTGCGACTAGCTCTTCCAGCTCGGATACGACCAGTTCGTCAAGTTCAGCCAGTTCTTCTAGTTCGGCTTCATCGAGTTCAGCCAGTTCATCAAGCGCAGCAACTCGTAAAGTTGTATCTCTTGCGGTAAACAGTGGCAATGACATCTCGCAATATCTACCAAGTGCTTCAAATGGTACGATTATTGATAGTGCAACGCTTGCTTTCACTGATTCAAAGGGGAATGCAGTTGACGCTAATGATGTTACATCTGAGACCAATTTGAACTTTGATTACAAGTGGTCAATTCCTAATAATCTGACGGATAACTATCAGATAAAAGGGGGAGATTACTTTACTTTTAGTCTTCCAAGTGGAGTTCAATATAAACCGGGAACAGGTTCATTAGGAGACTTTGGAACTTACACAATTACTAGTGATGGTAAGGTCACTTTTACTTTCAATGATAAAGTTGATTCTCATGATACTATTAGTGGAGATTTTAATTATACTTCAAGTATTTCAAGTGATTATACAACGGGAAAACAAAATATTATAGTTGATACAACTGCTGGGCCAGTCAGTTTTCCAATTGTTGTTAAGCCGACTGGAGGAAGTGCTATTGCAAAAGCTGGGACTTTAACCGGTGCGAATAGTTCTGGTAATAATCCAACCGGTATCACTTGGGATGTAACAATTAATACTAATAGCAATGAATTGAAGGATGCAACTGTTACCGATCCATTACCAAATGGAACTAAGTTAAACTCGGTGGCTGTTTATCCACAAACAGTTGATCAAACAGGTAAAGTAACGGCTACAGGTGCTGCGTTGGTTGCGGGAACTGATTATACAATTGATTCAAATGGTACAGTCACATTCATTGGTGGTTATGCTGATACCTACCAAGCATTCAAAATCGAATATAAAACGGATATTGATAGCAGTAGTTCTGTTATTCCTAATGATGGTGGTAAAATAACTTTTACAAATACAGCGACTTTGAGTAATGATGGAAAAGACTCACCAGCAACGGCAACTGTGAGTGCCAATTATGGGAAATTACTCCAAAAAGCCTATGATGGGCAGGATAATAATGGGGGTCAAAAGTACAACTGGCATATTAATTATAATTATGGAGAAAAGAGTCTAACAGCTGATCAGGCAACATTGGTCGACACTCTTTCAGCTGGGCAGGCCTTTTCGGGTACGCCTACATTAACTTATGAAGATGGTACTACTGTTCCATCAGCCAATTACACTGTGGGTTATAGTTCAGATAAGTCAATAATGACAATTAATTTTGTCAATGGTCTGACACAAGGTGTTAAGATTTCGTATCAATCGCAAGTGACGGCAGCTATTGATGGTAGCACCACAATCAATAACTCGGTTACTAGTGATGAGCAAACAACTGATGCAGGTGAGCAGACTGTTGGTCAACAAGGCTTAACCAAGTCATTAGGAACTGTTGATTATAATGCCAAAACCACTACATGGAACTTTGACATTAACAAAGCACGTCAGGATATGAAGAATTGGTCAATGACGGATCCAGTACCAGATGGTCTGACGGTTGATTATGACTCCTTTGTTTTAAAAGATAAGGATACAAATACAATCCTGACAGAAGGGACTGATTATACAGTCACTCAGGATGGTAATGGGTTTACAATTGCTTTTAAGGGTGATTTGGCTAACAGTGCTAAAGATTGGTACACATTAAGTTATAAGACTAGTTTTGAAACACAAAAGCTGCCTACAGGGAGCACGTGGACTAATACTGCAACTGCAACTTGGTATGAGCAAACAGGTACAAAGCATACAAACAATGGGAGTGCTGATTTTACTCCTAAAACAGAATTTAAGAACGATGGCAGTAAATCTGGTAGTTACAATGCTGTCTCAAAAAAGATTACGTGGAATGTTGTAACAAACTATAACCAACGGACTTTGACAAATGCCAAGATCACTGATCCAATCATTGGCGATCAAGATTATGTGGCAGATAGCGCTAAATTATATGAGGCAACTATCAATTCGAATGGATCATATACTCAAGGTAGTCAGGTTAATAATGCTGACATCAGTTATGACAGCAGTTCAAAGACAATTACAGCTAATCTGCCAGCAGGAAGCACTAAAGCATATGTTTTAACGTATGATACGAGTTTGGCTGATAAGGTTATTGATCAAGCAACCTATGATAATACCGCGACTTATGTTAATAACAGCAATTCGAGTACTTTAGCAGCCCAAGTTACAGTTCCAAATAGTGGGAATGTTGTTGAGAAAACTGGTAAACAGGACCCAACCAATGCAGCATATGCTACTTGGAATATCTGGGTTAATAAGGCACAGTCAACTCTAACAGGTGTTGTTGTTAAGGATGAGCCTTCGGATAATCAAATTATTGATCAAGATTCAATCGTAATTTATCCGGGGAAGGTCGCAGCTGATGGGAGCTTCACTGAAGATAAGAGTAGTCCATTGCAGTTAGGTACGGATTACACAATTGATTTGGAGACGGATCAGCTGACTGGGAAGCAAACATTACAGATTATTTTCAAGAACAAAATTACCACAGCATATTCAATTGATTATCGCTCTTTGATTAATTCATCACTGACAAATGATCAGCTTACCAATACAGCTTCGATAAATGCTCAGGGTGAAAAGCCTGTTGAAAGCAACACAATTGGATCTACAAATGTGGTGAACAATAGCGGCTCAGCTTCGGGGAAGAATACAAATTTAGTAGTAACTAAGTCAGATGCAGACAGCAAGGCTGCAATTGCTGGAGCTAGTTTTGAATTGTATGCAGATGTTTCAGGTGCAAAAGGACAACTGTTGCGCTCAGGAACAACTGATTCTGATGGTCAATTGCAATGGAATAATTTAAAGTCAGGTAAATATATTTTAGTTGAGACTTCAGCGCCAGATGGTTATGTGATCTCATCAGACTTGGCGAGTGGCAAAGAAATCACTGTCAACTATAGTGCTGCTAATGCTGCTAATCAAGTCACTCAGTCGATTACTAATGAAAAAGGAAAGATCACGATTCAAAAGACCGATAGTGATACTACCAAACCGTTAGCTGGTGCAGTTTTTAGCCTTTACAAAGACGATGGAACGTTAGTCAAATCAGGGTTAACGACTGACGAAAATGGTGAGATTAGCTATTCGGGATTGAACGCTGGTGAATATTATGCAGTTGAAACAGACGCACCTGCAGGTTATGAACTAGATACAACCCAGCAGCCATTCACAATTGATGGCAGTAATATTCAGCAAAAACTTAGTGTTAGTGATGCTGAAAAGACTGGTTCAGTTGTTCTGACGAAGACCGATAGTGATACTGGTAAAGTCTTAGCTGGTGCAACCTTGATCTGTATAAGGCGGATGGAACCAAAGTTGCAAGTGGGTTGACAACCGATAGTAAGGGACAGCTTACCTATGATAATTTGAAACCAGGAAGCTATTACTTTGTTGAAACTGCAGCTCCAGCAGGATACGATTTCAATAAAGACACACATTATGATTTTACTGTTGAATTACAGACAACAACCAAGGTAGCGACTGTTTCAGCAGGAAATACAGAAACAACCGGTTCAGTTGTTTTGACCAAGACCGATAGTGATACCAATCAACCGTTGGCTGGAGCAACCTTCGACCTGTATAAGGCAGATGGAACAAGGGTTGTGAGTGGTTTGACAACTGACAGTAACGGACAGCTCACTTATGATAATTTGAAACCAGGAAATTATTATTTCGTCGAAACAGCAGCACCTGCAGGATATGATCTTGATAGTAGTAAGAAGAGCTTCTCTGTTGAATTACAGACAACAACCAAGGTAGCAACTGTTTCAGCGGCAAATGCAGAAACAACCGGTTCAGTTATTTTGACCAAGACCGATAGTGATACTGGGAAGACATTAGCCGGTGCAACTTTTGATTTATATAAAGCGGACGGAACAAAGGTCAAAAGTGATTTAACGACTGACAGCAACGGACAAATTAAAGCCAATGGTTTAAAACCAGGAGATTATTACTTTGTTGAGACTAAAGCACCAGCCGGATATGATCTTGATAGTAGTAAGAAGAGCTTCACTGTTATATTCCAGTCGACAGCTCAAGTCGCGACTGTTTCAGCATCAAATGCAGAAACAACCGGTTCAGTTCTCTTAACGAAGACCGATAGTGATACTGGCAAAGTCTTAGCTGGAGCGACATTCGACCTGTATAAGGCGGATGGAACAAAGATTACGAGTGATTTGACAACCGATAGCAATGGACAAATTAAAGTTGATGATTTGAAACCAGGGAATTATTACTTTGTTGAAACTGCGGCCCCAGCTGGCTATGATTTCAATAAGGACACACATTATGGCTTCACTGTTGAATTACAAACAATAGCCAAGGTGGCAACAGTTTCAGCGGCAAATGCAGAAAAAACTGGTTCAGTTGTTTTAACGAAGACGGATAGTGATACTGGGAAGACACTAGCCGGTGCAACTTTTGATTTATACAATGCAGATGGAACAAAGATTGCGAGTGATTTGACAACTGACAGCAATGGACAAATTAAAGTTGATAGCTTGAAACCAGGCAATTATTACTTTGTTGAGACTAAAGCCCCAGCGGGATATGAGCTCGATAGTAGTAAGAAGAATTTCACTGTTGTGTTCCAGTCGACAGCACAAGTTGCGACTGTTTCAGCGGCAAACGCAGAAACAACTGGTTCAGTTCTCTTAACCAAGACCGATAGTGATACTGGTAAAGCCTTAGCTGGAGCAACTTTCGACCTGTATAAGGCAGATGGAACAAAGATCAACAAGAGTGATTTAACAACTGACAGCAAGGGACAAATTAAAGTTGATAATTTGAAGCCAGGGAATTATTACTTTGTTGAGACTAAAGCCCCGGCTGGGTATGATTTTAATAAAGACACGCATTATGGATTCATCGTTGAATTACAAACAACAGCCAAGGTGGCAGTTGTATCTGCAGAAAATGCAGAAAAAACTGGTTCAGTTATTTTGACCAAAACGGATGGTGACACTGGTAAAGCCTTAGCTGGAGCGACATTTGACCTGTATAAGGCAGATGGAACGAAGGTTGTGAGCGGTTTGACAACTGACAGCAAGGGACAAATTAAAGTTGATAACTTGAGACCAGGGAATTATTACTTTAAGGAAACCGCAGCTCCAGCCGGATATGATTTTAATAAAGACACTAAATATAGTTTTGTTGTTGAATTACAAACAACGGCCAAGGTGGCAGTTGTATCAGCGGAAAACACAGAAAAAACGGGCTCAGTTCTTTTAACTAAGACAGATGGAAATACTGGCAAAGTCTTAGCCGGTGCGGTTTTTGACCTGTATAAAGCAGATGGAACAAAGATTGCGAGTGGCTTGACAACTGATGGTAAGGGACAAATCAAAGTTGATAATTTGAAACCAGGAAATTATTACTTTATTGAAATACGTGCACCAAAGGGATATAAGCTGAGTTCCAAACAGATACTGTTTACTGTCGAATTTCAAAATACTAATAAATTAGTTAATCTGACAGTAAAAGATTATCCTGAGAATCTACCAGCAACTAATCAAAATAATACTAATAATTCAAATAAGCAGCAGACTAATGATAAGAATAAATTTGGGTTACCACAAACTGGATATGAGTCTGGAATTTGGTTATCAATAATGGGCAGTTTAGTAATTGTTTTAATTGCTCTAGTTGCATTTTTTAGAAGATTCAAAAGCTAGATTTGAAATATAAAACGATATTAGGGGCTATAGAGGTAGATAATGACAAAAATAAGTAGTAATGAATATGACTTATTTTAAACTGTAGTACTCTTATATAAAAAACTGGCATTGGTGAATAACCGATGCCAGTTTTTTATATAAAGATGTCATAATCTAAGTGATTTTAGGACCGCTGTTCACAATCAGACTTAACTACTATGGTGCTGGGTCAAAAGTTAAATTTTTATCTAGTCTATATATATTATTACGCATAAATGTGTTTCATAAGTCAGAATTTTCCGTCTAACTTCAAATTACTCATATTTTCTCGATTTTGTACAGCCTATTTGGAAAATATATTAGAAAAAATATCATAACTACCAGAATTAAAAAAATTAGGATTTAGAATCCTATTTACCTTAGAGTTGGCAAAACAGAATAACCAACAGCAAAACAAAAATATAGAGAATAAAAGCGAATTCCGAAAGTTAGAGCAAAGATTTTGGCTTATAGAGTATGTTGATAGAGTAGCAATTAACAAAGAGGTTATGCCAGACTTCAATTATGATGGCACGATCTCTTTGTAGTTTTTATTCTCAGAATAGGCTTATGGTAAATGTATACCTAATATTAAAGATAAAGATGATTGCAAATGAGAACTTACAAGTACTTTACTTATTTTTTACATCCGCGTTACCTTTTTCAAACAGAATGGATACAAACTAGGATTATCATTAACTAGTAATGAAGGGAGAGATTTAATTGAAGTTTTTAACTCTGTTTAAGAGAACAGTTGGAATAATAGTTTTAATGATGGTAGCAGTTTTGTTTGCTGGTTGTTCAAGTGGTAAGGCAGCCTCAAAAAAGGTTGTTCACATTTCCTATTGGCATGTTAATGCACAGACTCAAGGAGGAGCCTCAGTAGATGCTCTTGTAAAGAAGTTTAATAAAACACATAAATACATAAAGGTGACAGCAAAATATAATCCTAATATGTATCAGGGACTAATGCAGAACTTACAATCTGCACAAGCATCAGGTAAAGTACCGGATGTTGTTCAAGTTGGTTGGGCATATATGAATTATTTTGCTGATAATTTTAAATATTTAACACCAACTGATGCGCAAAGTAAGTTTGATGGCAGTAAGACTTTCATTAGTAAGAATTTTACTACCCGAACTTTGTCTTTTGCTAAGGACAGCAAAGGAAAATTGGTTGGATTGCCTTATTCGTTAAGTACACCAGTCTTGTATTATAACAAAACAATGCTTGATAAATATGGTATAAAAGCTAGCAGTCTTTCAACTTGGGAAGGTGTCAGTGCGGCAGCTAAAAAAATTAAAGAAGCAAGTGGAAACTATGGTCTTTATATCCAAGAACCAGCTGATACATGGGCACAGCAAGCTTTACAGTTAAGTAATGGAGCAAAAGTCAAAAAGAATGGCAAAGCAGCATTTGCCAGTGCTGCAGGTGTAAAAGCTTATCAATTCTACCAAGATATGGTTATCAAAGATAAGACTGCATTACATACTCCTTGGGCGCAAGGGGTTGATGATTTTGTAAATGGTAAGGTTGCGATTGCGTATACTACTGTTGCGCAGGCATCTCATATTAAACAAAGTGCTAATTTTGATGTAGAAGCAATTACCTCGCCTCACTTTAAAGGACATAAGGCAACTGTTCCAGTCGGAGGATCAATGCTTGCTATTACTGCACAGAGTACGGAAAAACAAAAAGCAGCTTGGACTTTTGAAAAGTATCTGTATAAAAATAGTTCTCTGGTAACTTGGAGTAAAGGAACCGGTTATCTTCCACCTACTCAAAGTGCGTTAAGTTCACAAACATTTAAAAATTATCTAAGTAAAAATCCAATGTTGAAACCCGCTGCTAGCCAAATTAAAACAGCAGTTGCATGGACATCATTCGCTAAGAATGGTTTACAGGCAGAACAGACAATGATTGATGCACGTGACAAGATTTTATCTGGAAGCAATGTGCAAGCAACATTGAAAAATGCACAGGAGAAGATCAATGAACAACAGAAATAAAAAAAATAAGACTTTAACAATTGCTTATCTTTTTCCAACAGCGCTCATACTGTTGGTTTTTATTATAGCCCCGATAATATATACGTTCTATCTCAGCTTTTTTAATTGGAACTTAATTGCACCGACAAAAGATTTTGTTGGGTTAGAAAATTATTTCAGTATTTTTACGGATCCAGTCAATCGCAAGATTCTTTTAAATACAGTTTTCTATATTCTGTTATTACTCTTTTTAAATTTTTTAGTTCCATATTTTATTTCAATAATAGTTAAATTTTTCATTAGTAAAATGCAAACTGCTTATAAAATAATTTTTTTTATTCCTAGTTTATTTTCATTGGTAGTGGGAGCAATGCTTTTTTCTTGGATTATGAATCCCGTCTCGGGACCGGTTGCTTTTTTTATGCGGGGACTAGGACTTACCTTACCCAACTGGACTAATTCAGGAGCAATGGCTGTTGTAGTAATTTGTTTGATAACTAATTGGAAAGTTTTTGGTTATAATTTTGTCTTACTGCTGACAGGGCTTGGAAGTGTACCACAAAATATCATTGATGCGACTAAGATGGATAGCATCCCCAAGTGGAGAATGATTTGGGATATTGTTCTTCCATTGAATAAAAGTATTGCTTTTTATGTTCTGATTTTGACGATTGTACAAGGATTGCAATATGTCTTTACACCAATTAGTGTAATTACTCAAGGTGGACCATATTACGGATCATCTAATGCTTTGTACCACACCTATTTGAATGCTTTTGTTCTTTACAAAACAGGGAATGCATCGGCATTAGCCATAGTTACATTTGTTATCTTTTTGGTGCTCCTTTATTTGGAGATAAAATTTGTTGAAGGGAGAACGAACAGATATGAATAAATTCAGAGAAAGTGGTTGGCATTTTCTATTGATAGTAATCTGTTTGACTTTACTACTGCCAGTACTCTTCATGATTTCTAATTCTTTCAAGACACTGCAGGATTCTTATCATTCTATGCTGCAACTTATTCCGACACATCCAACTTTCAGCAACTATTTGACTTTGGATAAACAAATCAACCTTTTTAGAATAGTTTGGAATACATTTTTTATGGCAACAATTGTAACATTGGGAAAAATTATTACTGGTTTATTAGCAGCATATGCATTTAAATATTTTTCATTCAAAGGCAAAAAATTTTTTTACTTTGCTTTCATTTCCACGATTTTTGTTCCGTTTACAGTAGTAATGATTCCAAACTTTTTAGTGATTTCTAAGCTTAATCTATTGAACACAGCTCTAGGGGTGGCTCTGCCGCAACTTTGTGATGCCACAGGTATTATGCTCTTTCTCAAAGCAATGGATAAAATTCCGAATAGTTTGATAGAGAGTGTGCGAATTGATGATATTCCATCATACAAGATTTTGAAGGACATTGTGGTTCCTATTTTACGACCGAATATTATCAGTATAGGAGCGATTTTCTTTATTAATTCTTGGAATGAGTATGTTTGGCCAACATTAATTTTGAAAGACAAGAATAGTTTTACATTGCCATTAGCATTACAAAACTATATTTCTAGCGAGGGGGGAACCAATTTTCCTCTAGCTATGGCATTATCAACTATTATGATTATTGTGCCATTGCTGATTTATTTGATTTTTCAACGCTATATTTTAAATAGTATTAGCAGTTCAGGATTAAAATAAGGTGGTTAATTATGAGTAATAAAGTAATTTTAGAATTAAATGATGTTACGAAAAATTATAAAAAAACTAATATAATACGTAAAATGAATTTACAAGTTAAAGAGGGGGAGTTTCTAGTAATGCTAGGTCCATCAGGTTGTGGTAAGTCGACTACTTTGCGGATGATTGCAGGGTTAGAAGCTCCAAGTACTGGGGAAATTCTAATAGATGGTCGAAATTCAGAAAAAATCTCAAGCTTTGAGCGCAACATTGCGATGGTTTTTCAAGACTATGCATTGTATCCCAATATGACGGTCTATCAAAATTTGGAATACTCATTAAAAGTGCACAAAGTTAAAAAAGAAGAACGACAAAAACGGCTGGAAGCAATTCTTGAAACACTTAATTTAACCGCATATCGTGATCGTCTACCTGGACAACTTTCTGGAGGGCAGAAGCAGCGAGTGGCACTTGGAAGAGGAATGGTTAAGCAAAGTAAGATATTTCTTTTGGATGAACCTCTTTCGAATATTGATGTACAGTTACGTGAAAAGGCACGTGATGAAATTCAGTCGCTGCATGAAAAAAACCATCAGACAATTGTTTATGTGACCCATGATCAGTTAGAGGCCATGGCTCTGGGAGATCGAATTGCAATTATCAATGACGGGATTATTCAGATGATAGATACCCCAGATAATATTTATAATCATCCAACAAATCTTTTCGTCGCACAATTTATTGGTACTCCAAAAATTAATACATTAGAAGTTACCTGTAATCATGGAGAGCTTCTTTTCAATGAAAAGATTGTGTTTTCCAATACTGAACGGTTGGAAAGCTTGAATTTAGCAAGTAATCAGCTTTGTTTAGGGATTAGACCAGAACATGTAGTTGTGAAGAGAAAACGGACAGATTTATTGGATTTACCTGCGCAGATTGAAACTATTGTTGATTATGGGCGTTACCAGCAATTGACACTGAGTATAAAAGACGGTCAATCTATCAAAGCAATTATCACCAATAATGATTTTACTAGTGGTGACAATGTTTATTTTTCGTTTGCTGCAGAGAAAGTTTTATTGTTTGACTATGAGAATAAAAATAATCTTGAAAAATGAAAAGGAAGTTTAAAATGAATGATATAACAATTGTACAAATTTCGGATATACACTTGAATCCTGCGGGTAAGCAGCCGTCTTTTAATCAGCAGTTAAATCCACATGTTAAATTAGATATGGTATTTGATGATATAAAAAAGATAGCTGTTAAACCGGAATTTATTGTTTTGACAGGCGATCTCATTCATGAAGGAGTTGCTAGCGATTATATCCAACTGAAGAAAATCCTAGAAGAAAAAGAACGTCAACTTGGAATCCCAATCCAAGTTTTATTAGGTAACCATGATAGAACCGAGGCTTTTTATGAAGGCTTTTTACAGAAAGAACCACAAGATAAATATTATTATAAGAAAACCTTTTCCGGTGTGGATAGTTATTTTCTAGATACTACATTTGGAAATATCGAACAAGGATATCTCGATGAGAAGCAACTGAAGTGGCTAAAAGAAAGCTTGCTCGAAAATCAGGAAAGACCTGCGTTGATCTTTATGCATCATCCGATAGCAGGTGCATCATTACATTACATGCGCTTTAGTGTTTTACAAAATGGTAACGAACTGTTGGAAGTGTGCAGAAATGGAAATGTCAAAGGAATCTTTGCAGGCCATATTCACTTCGCAACTACCTATGCGACGGAAAGCATATTAAATGGTGTTGCAGAATCGACGGCCTATCATATTGATTGTCGTAACCATAAGATACATTATGTCAGTGATGCAGTTGGATATAATATTATTACACTTTCTGCAGCGTGTGAAGTTGGTATTGAGAATCAGCTTTTGCTTTGGAATCCGAAAATTGTGAAGGAAATTCCAATTGAACAAACTGATTTTATAAATATGAATAAGATAAAAAAATAATAAGGTGTCTTAGAGAGCCTATTATGGTAATTTCTTAGTATTGAAAAAAATTTCAACACAATTAAAGAAGGAAGAATCTTGGTTATTTTTTGGACTAAAGTTTGCTGGAAAAGCAACAATATTTAAAATAATATACGCAATAACTGCTAATTACATTTGGCATGTTGAGATAAAAAAAATTGTTCTACGAGAGACTCTAAGTGTCACATTGGGGTAAGTTATGTAAGATGATTTATTGCATGAATAAGAATCATAAAGATTAGGGCAAATATTGGTCCTAGCGGTTCCCCAATGGCATAAGCATCTTTAAACTTGGTAATTTTAATACCTAATGTGAGCTTGCTATTTGGCCTAGAATTTTTAAGAGTATAAAAAATAGATTGTTACTTTCTGAATACAGAAAATATCAATCCATTTTTGATTTGGTTATATTGATTAAACTTATTTCTATGACTTTAATCCTAGCGAGATACCAACAAATTTTTCAGTTCCTGATAAGCAACGGGGAGCTGAGTAATATGATCACGATCAATGAAGTGTTTACCATGAGGCAATAAAACAAATTTACTTTGCAAATGTCTTGCTAGAGTTTCGGCATATGGATAAGGAACGATATCGTCGTCTTGTGCCGAAATAACGGTAGCCTGATTTATTTTAGCGCGTAATTTTTGGTAATTTAGCGGTTGTTGCGTAAATTCGTCTAATTGTGGTAATGGATAGACTGGTTCATCAAAGCCGGAAACCAATAGTAAATTAACATTATTGATGTCATGTTGGTCTAAAAAACGCAAGGCGGTAATACAACCAAGACTATGCCCAATTAGAGTTAGCGATTCTGTGGAAGTAATGTTGCGCTCACAAGTCTTGTCCCATTCACTTTTTTTAGGGTCTAAGGAGTCAGGCATTGTTAAACTTGTAATGGATAAATCCAATTCAGACTTAACTTTTTCTCCTAACCAAGGAAACCAATGCTTCTCAGGATTAGCCGCATAACCATGAATTAAATAGATACTTTCTTTAGCCATTTTAAGCCTCTATCCTTTTAATTTAGCGATTAGTTCTGGGCGAGTTCCCTCAAAACCAAAGATATTTGAATCAGCCTGGATTTTGAAACTGTCTTTCAGTTCACCAGCATCATAAGGAACAAAGCCGATAGCGGTAATTAAATCCTTGACAATGGTCTTGTCGTTCGCTGCACCAGCAATTGGCAAGGCAATTTTTTTAGCTGCTGGTAGAGCTGATAATTGAGGGAGATCAACGACACCAAATGAATTGAAAGCCTTGACCACACGACTACCTGTAAAGTAGTTAGCAACATATTGTGAAGTGGCAATCTTGTGATCAATGAACTTTGGTAAATCACCATCACGTTTTGGGAAATAATTAGTTGCATCAATCACTAATTTTCCTTCTAATAACTCAGGCTGCACCTGCGAAAGTGTATTAAAGGGGAATGCTAGAACAACAATTTCTTGCGCTGCTGCATCTTCAATAGTACCAGCCTTAATATTGGAATTTCCTAATCTCGCAATTACGTCCTGCAAACTGGTAACACCATGGCGATTAGACAAGATAATCGAGTGTCCTGCCTGTGCAAATAGGCTAGCTAATGCTTGACCTACGTGACCACTGCCGATAAATCCGATATTCATAATAAAAGCCTCCTTGAATTTTTAGTTACTTTTTTGTTGACTTTGTAACACGATGTATTATACTACTAATTGTACAAAGTTACAAAATAAAAACAAAAGTAACAAAGGAGAAAAATATGACAAAAGTAGCAATCGTAACAGGCGCTTCACGAGGAATAGGTCGTGAAATCGCTTTGAAGTTAGCCACAGTAGGCTATGATTTAGTAGTTAATTATAATTCTAATAGTAAGGCAGCAGATCAGGTGGTACAAGAAATTGAACACTTAGGTCAAAAAGCTTTAGCTGTTCAAGCTAATATTAGCAAAGTTTCAGATACCACGGAGCTTTTTGAGCAAGCAATCGCCAAGTTTGGTCATGTAGATGTATTAGTTAATAATGCTGGATTGATGATTACCCAACCAATCAGTGAGGTAACAGAAGAAGTCTTTGACAGCCAGTTCCAAGTCAATGTAAAAGGAACATACTTTATGTTGCAAAATGCATTTAAAAAGTTAGCTGATAATGGGGCAATTGTTAACCTTTCAACATCAGTAAATGGACAGATGTTCCCTACCTATAGTGTTTATGCGGGAACTAAGGGTGCAGTTGAACAATTTACACGTCAGCTTGCTAAAGAATTCGGACAGCGTAAAATTAATATTAATGCGATTGCTCCTGGCCCGACCGGAACGGATCTGTTTTTAAATGGTAAATCACAAGAACAGATTGACCAATTGGCTTCATTAAATGCCTTCAATCGTCTAGGAAAACCAACCGATATTGCAGAAGCAGTCGCGTTGCTCGTTTCACCGAGTGCAAAGTGGATTAGTGGTCAGACCATACGAGTAAATGGTGGATTTATTTAAGGAGGAGCTATGGAAAAAACAATTGCCGATTATCAAACGATTCAACACAACTTTAATCAACGAGTGTCACAACAATATCAGTTGCCGTTAGAGACACCTTCAGAGGGAGAAAGTGTGTTAGTAAGCAGCGGACCAATTAAGATTAGTATGGATTTACAGCATGGTGAGGTGGTCTCAATCACGATTAATTGTTATGAAGATAATAATCCTGCGTGGGATGAGGTATTTGAAGGCTTTGAACAAGGAATGAACTGGTCTTCCATTAGTTTCTTTAATGCTTATCGAAAAGCGGTTAACGAGCGACAAACTGTTAGTGCTACAGCACATGGAATCCAAGCGGTTCACACTAGTCGTCCCAATGATTTAACTGTTGTTTTGACTCGGGTGGGAAAATAGTGGCAGACAAAAGTACAGATAATCGTAAAGTCGAAATTCTAGCTGCAGCTCAAGCCTTAATATTTGAGCAAAATACAGTCAAGATATCGTTAAATGAAATTGCTAGTCACCTTGGGATTACCCATGTGGCTTTGTACCGCCACTTCAAAAACAAGGATGATCTTTGGTTTTCCTTAGCTAAGTATTGGTTGTTTGGGACTGAAGCTAACTTAGCTGAAGTGACTGCTGCTTCGGCAGTTAATCCAGTCGAAAAATTGCATATTTGGCTAATGACGCTTACACATACCAAGCAAGATACCTACCAGCAACATCCCGCTATTTTCCGCTTATATACTGATATGGTTCAAAGCTATCCGGAATTAGAGGTAGAGCATCTTGAAAATTTAAGAGAACAAATTTTGACAATTTTTAAAATTGAAGAACCAAGCACTAGGAATTTGGCAGTGGCACAAGCTATTTTGGATGCTTTTAGCTTGTTCTATGATCCACGACATAAGGAATTATGGCTAGATGCCAAGATAAAAGTACGGCAAGAGAACTTATGGCACTTAATTAGTCCTAAAATCAAAATCGAATTTGAGCAATAAGGAGAATAAAAAATGAAACAGGTTATTATTATTACAGGTGCCTCCAGCGGCTTTGGAGCTTTGAGCGCTCGAAGCTTAGCACTAGCTGGCAACATAGTTTATGCAGGAATGCGTGAAACCACGCAGCGCAATCGTCCACAAGTATTAGCTGCACAAGAGTTTGCGCAAACCAATCAAGTTCAGCTTTTGCCAATTGAGTTAGATGTCAATAGCGAGACTTCTATTCAAGCAGCGGTTGATCAAGTTATTGCTGAACAAGGGCAGTTGGACGTTATTATGCACAATGCTGGTCATATGGTGGTAGGCCCAGCCGAGGCTTTTACGCCGGCACAAGTAGCTGAATTGTATGATATCAATGTTATTTCAACGCAACGAGTGAATCGGATTGTATTGCCATTGTTGCGTAAACAACAGCATGGTTTAGTTCTCTGGGTTTCAAGCTCAAGTGTTAAAGGCGGAACTCCACCTTACCTAGCACCTTATTTTGCCGCCAAAGCTGGGATGGATGCCTTAGCTGTCTCTTATGCAGCTGAATTAAAGCGGTTTGGTGTTGAGACTTCAATTATTGTTCCAGGTTCATTTACCTCAGGGACCAATCATTTTCAGCATGCTGGACACCCAGCAGACGATGCTGTAGCAGCCGAATATGACAGTAAATACCCTAACTTAATGCAGCAGGTAGGCGAAAAGTTAGCGCAATTGGCACCAAGTGGCAGCTCTGCGCAGTTAGTGGCTGATGAAGTTGTCAAGATTGTCTCGACTCCCGCTGGACAACGGCCTTATCGGGTTCATGTTGATCCTGCTGATGATGGCTCTGAAAAAGTTTCTGACGTGGCAGATGCTAACCGCGCAGCATTTTTAGAGCGAATAGGTTTAGCAGATTTAATTTAAAGAGAAACAAAGATGATATAAGTCTGTAAAATTAGAATAATAGCACAAAGTTATTAACCTGGGTCAAAAATTAAGTTTTGACTTATGGAGTATATTGATAGTAATAATTAAAGAGGTTATGCCAAATTTTAATAATGATGGCACAACCTCTTTTTAGTTTTTATGCTCAGAATCGGCTTGTTGCAAATTGTGCCATAGCTTGTTTGTCAATTGCGATAACTGCTGCCATTCGGTCGAGGATAATTGGCTATGATCTAATAACACATCAGGCAGTGTTTGCATTGCAATTCTTTTTTCTTGTCCTTGGGGTGTTATCGCGACATAGACAATTCGTTCATCATCCTTATCGCGCTGTTTTCTTAATAATCCAGCAGTGGTCATTCTTTTAATTAAAGGAGTAACTGTTCCGCTGTCTAAAGCTAAGTAGGTGCCGATTTCTTTTATTGTGAGCTGGCGATGTTCATATAAAATTACTAGAACTAGGTATTGTGGGTAAGTTAAACCTTGTTCTGCTAGAGTTTGATGATATCCTCGCTGAATTGCTCTGGAAGTTGCGTAGAACAAGAAGCACAGGTGTTCATTTAAAGGTAATAATTCATTGCTTGAATTTGACATATTTTTTTCCTCCTAGTAGCTATAACCAATATATCTCCTTTTTATTTTTTTTTCAAATTGCTTGTTTGAAATTTAATTGTTGACAAATCAATTGTGCACAAGTAATATAAAAGGTGTTCCAGACAACTAAACATCTAGGAGGATTTTATTTATGACTAATCGAATTTCTTTAGAACAAGCAGCAATTGATTTTAGTGATGCGAATGCGGGTCATCCTCGAATCTATGAGTTAGCGCCACAAGCTGGTCGTAATTTATTGGAAGAGGTCCAAGCAACAACGATTAAGAAGCAGCCAGCAGATATTGAAGACATAGAATTTGAAACTGGTAAATGGGGAAACATCAACGTGCGCTTTGTACGTCCGGTTGGAGAACAAGCAGTCTTGCCCGTAATCTTCTATATTCATGGTGCAGGATGGGTCTTTGGCAGTGCGCAAACACATGATAAGCTAATTCGTGAGTTAGCAGTTCGGACTAATTCAGTTGTCATATTCCCAGAATATTCACGCTCACCTGAAGCACAGTATCCAACTGCTATTGAGCAGAATTATAGCGTTCTTCAACAATTAGCAGCACTTCAAACTGAAAAGAAGTTCGATCTTAACCGCTTGACCGTTGCCGGTGATTCCGTAGGCGGAAATATGGCAACAGTCATGACAATTCTGACAAAACAACGTGTTGGTCAGCCAATTCAACAACAACTGTTATTTTATCCTGTGACTGATGCAGGTTTGGACACACAATCGTATGCAGAATTTGATGATAATTATTATTTAACCAAGGAAGGAATGGTCTGGTTCTGGGATCAGTATACTCGCGATCCTAAGCAACGCGCTGAAATTACAGCATCACCACTTAGAGCTTCACTTGAAGACCTGCACGGATTGCCAGAGGCATTGATTCTAACCGATGAAGCTGATGTTTTACGTGATGAAGGTGAAGCATATGCAAAAAAATTACGTAATGCTGGTGTAGCAGTTACTCAAGTCCGTTTTCAAGCGATGATTCATGACTTTGTTATGCTAAATACTTTGGATCAGACTAAGGCTGCTCGTGCTGCCATGGATTTAGCGACTGCTTGGATTAATCAAAGAAATTAAAATATAACTTATGATTCAGTTTTTTCTCGATTAAGATAATTTTATAGGATAGAAAAGATGGGCTTAGATTGTTTAACGACTTTCTAAGTTTTTTGTTGGGGCTGGGTCAAAAGTTAAATTTTGATTCAGTTTCTCTATTTATTCCGTATAAACGTGTTTCATAAGTCAAAATTCTCCGTCTAACTTCGAATTACTCATAGCAAAGTGCCTGCTATGTTCGTAATTTCGAGTTAGTACTCAAATTTCCCCCGACTTTGTACTGCCTTTTGTTGTGCCTGATTTTAACGAATGGGCGAGTCAATTATGAATGGTACGCTGGTGGCAAAATGTATTTTAGAATAAGTGTTTAAGTAGTAAAAGAGCTTTTGATTTATTATAATAATAGTGGTTTTAAATGAGGTATTTTTTGGAGTTTTAATTTTAAATAGGCTGTTGCGCTCTACAAAGAATATTTTTCAGGGAATTGTTGAAGGACACTAAATTTGTACCGAAAGATTTTTGATAAGGAAAGGGAAGAAAATGAAGAAAGATCGAGTTGAAGCATATACTGATGCGGTTGTAGCTATTATCCTTACTATTATGGTTCTTGAATTTAAGACCCCAGAGTCGGCTCGCTGGGAGGAAATAATCAAACAAATCCCCTACTTCTTTGCTTATATTGTAAGCTTTATTTTTATCGGGGTTGCTTGGTACAACCATCACTACATGTTTACCTTAGCTAATAGAATATCGAAAAAGGTTTATTGGGTCAATAATTTATGGCTTTTTAGTATGTCCTTGTTACCAGTTGCGACTGGGTGGGTAGGAAAGTTCCCACAGTACTCTGGGCCAGAGTACTTGTATCTGATTATCTTCACTTTTTGGAGTGTGTCTTATCTTTGGTTATCAAATTCAATTAAGAATACAAAAGAACACCGTAACACAGCAGTTAGCAGGAAAATTGAAGAAATGCGGCCATTCAGATTCCTTAAATCAATTTTCTTCCCCATTTCTGTTTGTGTAATTGCGCTTGGAATCTATATATATCCACTGATTGGCATCACGATTACCTTTGTAGAACTAATTGTACTGGGTTTTCTAACACCTCAGGATAGTGATCGAATTGATTAAAATCACTATCTTATGGGCGAATAGAGCATAAGTAATATTTTAAATCATTTTCGTGGATCACTAGATTTTGAAAAGCTTTTTCGAATACAAGGACAGCATTTATAACTTTATATTCAATTTTTCTTGTAAAAAAGCATCCCCAGTCGAGGTTACAACTAAAGCACGTTTTATACTTTTATGTGATACAACAAATTTATTTTTTGCAAATGATAGAAATAGAGCATGACCAAGTGCGCCACCAACGTGATGTTGACGCTCACTCCAATCTAAACACTGTGTCGTGAATTGTCTTTTTAAGTTATGCAGATTTTGAGTATCAATGTTAAGAGCATCTTTTAAGAAAGTTATCCCAAGTTCAGTGGGATGAAATTCTGAATCTAAATATTTTTTTGTGACAAGAGATTGAGCAATGAGTACTCCAATATGACCAGCCATATGGTCGTAACAGGTACGAAACAATTCATCCTTTTCAAGATCAAGAGTGCGCTGCAGTGAGCGTGCTCTTTTTTGTGGCGAAATTGGGCTAAGTTGTTCTAATAATTGAGCAACATCAGTATTAGTTAGGAAAAAATAATGAAAGCGACCTGATTTCTCCATTCTAATCCAATTATTATTAAGAAATTCATTTAGATGATGGGTTACAGTTTGTGGTGTTATTTGGCTGGCTCGAGCAAGCTCTGTTGCTGTATGCCCCTTATAGTCCATCAATTCATCAAGAATCTTCATTTTTGATGAATTGGAGAGTGCCTTAGCAATTATTGTAATATCAGGGAATTCATTCATTTTTTGTTCTCCACAAGTATATATTTTTTTAATTCCATACTTCGATCACCGTCTAAGTAACCAAAGTATATACTAAAAGCTGTTGAAATACAAAGATATCTTAATTGAAGACAGTTAATGATTTTTAACTTGGTCTATTAAAAAGTAATTTAAGGAGTGTGGAAAATATGGTGAATTTTGAAGAGATAGTTTTGACTGCTGATAACCTAGTGAAACAGTATGGTACCTTCTTTGCAGTAAAAAATATTTCAATACAGTTAAAAAAGGGTAAATCATTGGCTATTCTTGGGCCAAATGGTGCTGGAAAATCAACAACATTGAAAATGATATATGCAACAACTGCTATCACAACTGGACATGTTGAGATAAAAGGAATTGATGTTGAAACTAATCCACGAGAGGCTAAGCGCCATATTGGGGTAGTTATGCAAGATGACTTGCTGGATACATCGCTGAATGTAATGGAGAATATGGTAGCGCATGCCATTTTATTTGATATTCCATGGAAATTAGCTAAGAAAAAAGCGGAAAGACTACTAAAATTTGTAGGTCTCTTAAATTATCAAAAAAAAGAAATTTATGAATTATCAGGTGGAATGAGAAGACGATTGGTGCTAGCACGCGCTTTAGTCAATAATCCAGAATTAATTATTCTTGATGAACCAACGACTGGATTGGATATTCAATCGAGACATGTTTTTTGGAACAAATTAGAGCAATTGAAGGAAAAGGGCGTATCAATACTAATTACATCGCACTATGGTGAGGAGATTGAACGTTTGGCTGATGACGTAATGATTATTAATCATGGAGAAAAAATTGTTAGTGGACCAACGAAATTGTTACCTGCACAACAAGGATATGGAAATATCGAAGAAACTTATCTAGGACTAACTGGATATACGAAGGAGCATGAAGAAATTGAACAAACTCTCAGTTAATGGTATTTGGCATGTTATTCAACGTAATTGGATGAGCTTCAAAAAGTTAATTAAAATCTCGATTTTCCCGAATTTGTTTGATCCAATTTTATATTTAGCAGCAATGGGATTAGGGATTGGACATTTTGTTGGACATATAGGAGGAATGCCTTATTTAAACTTTGTTTCACTTGGACTAGTAGCGGCGACCGGTATGAATGCCGCTAATGCAGAAAGTGTAACTAATGCTTATATCCAGATGTATCTGGACAAGACTTATTATGAGATGAGTACGAGTCCAATTAATTTAGAAGAAATTATTGTAGGCCAGGCTTTATGGGCAGGGGTTCGGAGTACAATATTTGGTACCTTATTTTTATTAGTAACCCTATTTATGGGAATCTTACAAAGTTGGATGGTAGTGTTTATTCCAGTTATTCTATTTATTACAGGTACCTTATTTGGTTTTTTAGGATTGACATTTACTTTATTAGCACCTACGAGAGACTACCTTAACTATTTCAGTATGTTAATCATTCAACCAATGTACATGTTCTCAAACACCTTTTTTCCTTTAGGATCTGTTTCACCTTGGTTGAGAAATGTCGGTTGGTTATCACCACTGACACATGCAGTAGATTTAATTCGACAAATGGCAACAGGTGCTGTAACACTGCAAAGCTTGAACGATATAATTTGGTTGATTATAGTTGCTGTCGTACTTTCTTTTGTTCCCCAAAGTATAGTTAGGTCAAAGTTAAATTATTAATAAAACAAAGAAAGTATGCACTTTGATATTTTAACTGATTTTATATAAATATATTATATAAATCAAGGCTTGCAGCCATTTTTGAATTTTATTGCAATCTAAGGCAATCGCCTTAACTTTTCTTGTACTTGATTGATGTTTCTGGAGCAAAAATGAAACAAAATATCCCAGCGAAAAGAAGAATTAGTCCGCAAGTTAACATTGAGAATTGAACGTTTAATGAACTTGTGATGACGGGGAGTAAAACAGTACCCGCAGCAGCTCCGATTCTGCTGATAGTCACAACCATTCCTACACCAGTTCCTCGAATATTTGAATCAAATAGTTCGGATGTGTAAGGGTAATCCATTACCAATCCAGCTGATAAAGTGAGTGAGAACAAGGAAAAAGTAAGTAGTGCCAGCTCTTTAGGGATGGAACTCCACAGGGCTAGTATTAGCAAGCAGATTGCAGAAAGCAGAAAGTCACCGACTAGAAAATGTCTGCGGCTAAAAGTACCAAAGATTCTTATTCCGAAAATAATACCTAAAAACATACATCCGTTATACAAGTAACCTACTAAACTCGTATTGGATATTCCCATTTTAGAAACTAAGATAGGCAAAAAAATACTGATTCCAAAAAAAGAAAATGCTTGAGAAGCGTAAAATACACCACCGACTAAAGTATATCTAATGTATTTCTTTGAAAAAAGAATTGTCCATGAGAAGTTAGCAGAAGATGCAGTGACCTTTGCGGCATGTATCTTTTGTTTTTTTGAGATTCCCCACTTAGTACCCAAGTGTTTTTGAATGACTCTTTGAGCTCTTTTTGGTTTACCCTGATTGACTAACCAACTAGGGGATGCGGGCAGTCTGGCAAATGAACGAAAGACTGCAGTGATTATTCCAAATAAAGCAGGTGAAACCATGAGGATTTTCCAAGTCGATTCCCCAAATCCGGTAATGAATGAATTGGAGAAAGAAGCTAAAATGAATCCTAATGTCCAATAGATTACTAAATGACTTTGCATTTTTCCGCTTTCTTTAAACGGTAACCATTCAATAAGCAAAGCATTCCCAACCGTGTAATCAATAGCAATCATTAAGCCAACAGCTATTCTAAAGATAAATGTTAACCAGAGATTTGAAGTAAAAAGCTGGCATAATGAAACTCCAGTCAAGACATACATATTAATTAGTAACAATTGTTTCCTACCAATATTGTCAGATATTTTTCCTACAAAGAGACTGCCTGCAAGACCAATTAATGTTCCAGAACCAATCAAACCAACCCATAGACTAGAAATCGGTAAATATTTTTGTGCAGCGGAAATTGCCGTACCACTAATTTGAATAGTATAGCCGCTAGTGAATTGACCTAGGATAATTGCTAAATAAATTCTTAAATGCACATTTGAAAATGGTGCGTGTTTGTAAAACTTTTTTTGATCTTCTTTTTCCATAAATTAAACTGCTATATCAAAGCAGTTAGATAACAGCTCCTTAAAAAAATGTATTTTGGGATAAATCACTTCTTTATATGTATTAGAGTCTCCTAATCTTTATACATATAGCGGTTCATGAGTGCTTTTTTATTTCTCACCGGTTGCAGTAAAAAATGATAGCACATTATATTATACTATACTTTCAAAGTTCCTATAAGAAAGCAACACAATAGGATAGAGAACTGCGATGATAAAGGGAATCGTATAAATTATTTAGTATTCTGTTGTATAATTGAACATATAAAGTCTACTTGAACGGGGGAATAATAATGAGTATTTATGATGATATTGTGAACGATGAGCAGAACAAGAATTATACCGCTGCGAGACTATATCCTGTCTTTTCAGCACCTAAAACGGCTAAAGTATTGATTATTGGACAAGCTCCGGGAAAGAAAGTACAGGACTCCGGTATTATGTGGAATGATGCTTCTGGTGATCGATTACGTGAATGGCTAGGAATTGATAAAGCAACATTTTATGATTCTGGAGAAATTGCGGTTATTCCCATGGACTTCTATTATCCTGGAAAGGCAAAATCAGGTGATAAGCCACCCAGAAAGGGAATTGCAGCAAAATGGCATCCAAAATTATTGGCACAAATGCCGAATATTCAACTCACAGTTCTAATAGGTGCCTATGCCCAGCGATATTATTTGAATTTAACACCCAAAACAACAATAACAAGTACAGTTCAACATTTTATGGAATACTTACCTGAATATTTTCCTATCGTCCATCCATCACCACGTAACAATATTTGGCTAACGAAAAATCCTTGGTTCTTAACAGATGTAATACCAGAATTAAAGAAGCAGATTACAAGAACTATTCAAGTATAAAGCAGAAATTATTGCAGAAGGGATTTGAATAATGGAAGATAAGTTATTTAAAGCAATAGTGGTTGATAAGAGCGAGAACATGCAAGAGGTGCAGCAAGAACTGCGAAATATTACCCTTTCTGACTTATCTGAAGGGAATGTAATTGTGAAGATTGCGTATTCTTCGTTAAATTATAAAGATGTGCTGGCCTTTCAGAATAACGCAGGAGTAATCCGAAAGTATCCCATGGTTCCAGGGGTGGATTTTGGCGGTACAGTTATTGAGACGGGCGATTCTCGGTTTTTAATAGGGGATAAGGTATTGTGCACGGGTTACAATGTGGGCGTCTCACATACGGGGGGCTTATCTGAGTATGCAAGGGTTCCTGCAGAATGGCTGATAAAACTAGGCCAAGATGTATCATTGAAATATATTATGTCACTGGGGACCGCGGGATTGACGGCTGCACTTTCTGTGCACGAAATTATTGCAGAAGGGGCAAAAATTGATTCTAAAGTACTTGTTACAGGTATTACTGGCGGAGTGGGAGGTATCGTTATTGCTCTTTTAAAAAAATTGAAAATGAAAAATATTTCAGTTTTTGTCAGGAACAAAGAACAGCAAGATAGTTATCGCAAAGAGTTTCAACACGTGTATTTACAAGAGGAACTTGCAACTAAAAAATTGATTGCACAGCAAAAATTCGATTATGTAATTGATTGCGTGGGAGGAACAGTGTTGGAAGCTGTATTACCTTGGGTTAGTTATAAAGGAGTAGTTACAGCATGTGGAAACATTGCTGGTAACAAATTAGAAACTAATATACTTCCCTTTATCTTACGTGGTGTCCGATTAATTGGGATCGATTCAGTAAATATCACACTTGAAGAAAAAAAGGAGATATGGCAGCGATTGTTGACGGATTGGAATATTGCCGAGACATTTTCAGTGAATGTTTTTCCATTGACTGAGGTTGAATATGTGGTCGATAATTGGACCAAAGCAAGAAATAGGGGCAGAATTATAATTAGTATGCCGGACACCAAAATTGTTGAAAAACAAGTAGGCCGAGTACATGTTTATTAAGTTATTGCAAAGTAGTCATTGAGGAGTTGAGTCAAAAAATTTAATTTTGATTTGGCTCCATTTGTTTATTCAGGATGAACGTGTCTCACCTACAATGAAGCTGATTCTAGGGGTGAATTTTAAGCAAATATTAATAGAAAAAGTCACTATTGAAAAATATTTTTTATGGTTAGCCTAAAAAAAAGTTCAAATTAAGCAAACTGTGGTGTATAATACATTTTGGTTCTACTTAATATTTGAAAGGTGGTAATAATTTTGAGCAATAATACCCAAGAAAAAAAGCATAAATTAATTGAATATGCTAATGGTCCTTCGCTTGAAGAAATAAATGGTACTGTTGAAGTACCAAAAGGCAAGGGGTTCATTAGGACATTGTTTGCCTATTCCGGTCCTGGAGCACTAGTTGCTGTGGGATACATGGATCCAGGTAACTGGTCGACATCTATCACTGGTGGACAAAATTTCCAATATCTATTAATTTCCGTTATCTTAATCTCAAGTTTGATTGCGATGTTGTTACAATACATGGCTGCCAAACTTGGAATTGTGAGCCAGATGGATTTAGCACAGGCGATTCGTGCACGTACAAGCAAATCATTAGTAATTGTTTTATGGATTTTGACAGAATTAGCTATTATGGCAACTGATATTGCTGAAGTTATTGGTGCTGCGATTGCTTTATATCTTTTATTTCATATACCACTAGTTATCTCTGTATTTATTACTGTTTTTGATGTTTTGTTATTATTACTTTTAACTAAGATTGGTTTTCGAAAGATTGAAGCAATTGTTGTATGTTTGATTTTTGTTATTTTATTTGTTTTTGTTTATCAAGTAGCACTTTCAAATCCATCATGGGGCGATATTTTGAAGGGTTTCATTCCATCTCTTAAAACAGTCTCTACTTCGCCAAGTATTGGTGGACAGACACCTTTAACTGGTGCACTTGGTATTATTGGAGCAACTGTTATGCCACATAATTTATATTTGCATTCAGCTGTTTCACAAACAAGAAAGATTGATCACAATAATAAAGAAGAAATTGCACAAGCTGTTAGATTTTCTGCATGGGATTCAAATATTCAATTGTCTCTTGCTTTTGTTGTTAATTCACTTCTCCTTATCATGGGTGTTGCGGTCTTTAAGACAGGTGCTGTAAAGGATCCTTCGTTCTTCGGACTTTTCCAAGCACTTTCAGACGCATCGACTTTAAGTAATGGAGTATTGGCTGAGGTAGCTCGTTCAGGAATCCTATCAATTCTGTTTGCAGTTGCTCTACTTGCTTCTGGTCAAAATTCAACAATTACAGGGACACTAACAGGACAAGTTATTATGGAAGGTTTTGTTCACTTAAGAATGCCACTGTGGTTGCGCAGATTAGTTACACGTCTTATTTCAGTTATCCCTGTTCTGATTTGTGTTGTTTTGACAAATGGTAAGAGTGAAATTGCTGAACATGAGGCTTTAAACACATTAATGAATAATTCACAGGTTTTTCTTGCATTCGCGTTACCTTTCTCAATGTTACCGCTATTAATGTTAACTGATAGTAATGCTGAAATGGGTCAGAAATTTAAGAATGCAATTTGGATTAAAATTCTTGGATGGATTTCTGTAATAGGGTTGACAGTCCTTAATATTATTGGATTACCTGACCAAATAGGCAATTTCTTTGGAGATAATGCTTCTGCAACTCAATTGGCAATTGGTGATTACATTGCATATGCATTGATTATCGGAATATTGGCGTTATTAATTTGGACGGTTTTTGATCTTTATAAAGGAAACAAGGCATTTGCTGCAAAAGCTCTTGAGGAAAAATAGGAAATTTGTTTGATGTTTGTTGCGAAAGGTAGGAATCGAAATGAAAAAAGTAGAGAGAATATTAGTTGGTGTTGATGATTCGGCGGATGCCCTTTTGGCTTTTGACTATGCAATTGAAAGAGCAGTTGCAGAAGATGCCGAACTCATAATTACATCGATTCTTGAAAGTGATGAATTAAGCGTTTTTCAAGCAATGGATAAAGACTTCATTCATGGTGAGAGATCAGAGTTAGAGGAGCATATTTTGGGATATCGTGATCAAGCACTTGCTAAGGGAGTTAAGCATGTTAGAACGATTATCGCAGAAGGCGACGCAGGTGAATCAATTGTGAAGAAGGTTATTCCTAAGGTAAGTCCTGATTTGTTGATAATTGGTTCGGAATCAAAGAAGGGTATCAAGGGTCGTTTTGGTAGCCAGGCAGCATACATGGCTAAACATGCTCCAATATCAGTTTTGGTAGTTAGATAGAAATTCCATTTTGATTAGGTTTTACAGTCAAAAGACTGGGTAAGGAATATCGACCTCCAAAAGTTAGATTAAAAATCTAATTTTCGGGGGTCGGTATTTTTGTAGTTAAATATAATCTAAACCATTTTTTATTGGTTCTGGCTGAACATAGAATATGAGACGGTAAAATTTATCATCTACTCAAAAGCCTACTGACATATGTGAGCCAGCAAGCTATTGACCATGCCCTTTGCCACGAATAACATGGTCAGCATGTGCAAGTGTTTCATTTACCACATCAAGAATATGTGGATCATCGAGTTGATAATAATTTGCCTTGCCTAATCTAGTTGCAGTCACCAGTTGATGCTTGCGCAGCGTTGCTAGCTGATGAGAAACGACCGATTGTTCGATATTTAGTAATTCAACCAAGTCACTGACGTTAAGAGACTGTTGTTCCAGAACCTTTAGCAGTTGTAACCGGATGGGATTACTTAGTATTTTGAATATTTTTTGTGATTCCATAAGATGAGCGGAATCAAGTAGCTGAATCTTCACTTTACTTTTTGAATCCATTTTGTTCGGCCTCTTCCCATTAGAATTTCGTAATTGTCAAAATACTTCTATTATATTATATTATATGATTAATTGTTCTGCTAGCCTAGGAAATAAGCTGCTTGGAATATCTACGCTAATTGTACCTTCCAAATTAATAGCAAAAAGAGCTAGCCATTTTGACAATTTCATATGAGTTACTAGATGAGAAAAGGAAATGTGCATAAATCGGTATCTCGAGCAACTTCATTCCCTCAATCTTACAAATTATCAAAGTTAATAATGATTTCAAAAGTTGACTTAAAGTATACTTTAGATGGTATATTAACATTATTCAAGTTAAATGTAGTTCTTGAAAATAATTCAAAAGAAGGCTTTCTAATGCAAAAGGAAAAACGGGTCTGGTTTGTTACTGGCACATCAACTGGTTTTGGACGTCAATTAGTTGAACAATTAATTTCTGAGAACGAATTAGTTGTGGCTACTGCTCGTAATATTGATAAAATTTCGGATTGGAGTAATAAGCCCAATGTCTTGATTGAAACGGTTGATGTCACAATTCCCAGTCAAATTGAAAAAGCCATGCAACAAGCTGTGGATCGTTGGGGTCGCATTGATATCCTGGTAAATAATGCTGGTTGGGGATATTTTGGCTCTGTAGAGGAAACTGATGATCAAAAAGTACGGCAGATGATGGAAACTAACTTTTGGGGTGTTTCGAATGCAACCCGCAGTGTTTTGCCAATAATGAGAAAGCAAAAATCCGGCTACATCATCAATCTTAGTTCAATTGCCGGGTTGCTTGGAACGCCATCACTGGGTTATTACAATGCAAGCAAGCATGCTGTTGAAGGTTTGATGAAGTCGTTGTTAAAAGAAGTTAGCCCATTGGGTATTAAAATCACGAATATTGAACCTGGACCTTTTAGAACTGACTGGGCCGGTAGATCACATTTGTCTGCTCCACAAACAATTTCTGCTTATGATGCAACTGCACATAAGCGAACCCAAACAATTGAAGGCTTTTCAGGGGAACAAAAAGGTTCTCCTGCTTTAGTTGCCAAGGCTATTATTAAGTTGAGTCAATTAAAGAATCCGCCTTTACATTTCTTAGCGGGGAAAGATGCTTTTAACCGTTTCCAAGAAGAAATTGAACAGGAAAAGATTGATTTTAATAATTTTAAAGAGGATTCGACTCATCTTGATTATGGTGATGAGAGTTACTGGGATTAGTCGTAAATTTCCAAAATTTAATAGCTGAAATTAGAGAGTGTACCATGAATTTTTATTTATGAAACACTTTTATCTGTAATGAATAGAGGAATTGGATCAAAATTTAACTTTTGACTCAATTCCTCTATTTATGCTAGTTGAAATAAAAATAGAATATCTGAAAATATGATTGTAATAATATCAATTTAGATTTTTTAAAATGAGCATAGAAGCACATAATAAATGTGATAACGGTAAAATTTTGGTGGATTTTTATAATAAAATCCCAATGCTATAATGGATAATCATTGTCAAAATACCAACAAGCAGATTACGCATAATAGCAATTTTAACTAAGCCATTTCCTAATCTAGCACTCAAATAACCAGTTAAGGAAACCGAGACACAAACGGCAAGGATAGTTGCAGGCCACTGGAAACTAACAGGGCATAAGGTCATTGCAGCTAATGGGAAAATCCCACCTGCTGTTGCTGAGAATAGTGATGAAAAAGCTGCTGCCCAAGGGTTCATATAATGTCCCAGCTTCAGGTTATATTTAATATCAACCAATGTTTCGAGTGGCTTTTTAGCTATCAAGTCTGCAGCTATTTCAGTTGCAGTTGCAGGTGTAACTCCTTTTTCTTCATAAAATAGAGCAATTCGCTTTTTTTCAGCATTTAAATTATTATCCAGTAGAAGCTTTTCTTTTGATACAACAGATTTTTCAGTATCCTTTTGTGTACTCACTGATGCATACTCACCAGCTGCCATTGAGAAGGCACATGCAATTAAATCAGCAAGTCCAGCAATGAAAATTGTAAATTGATTTGTTGTTGCAACAGCGACACTAAATAAGACACCGACGACGGTCAGAATTCCATCGTTTGATCCTAGAACTCCAGCACGCAGAGTATTCAGTTTTTCATCAATTGTCATTTTTGATTTATTCGTATTCTGTTCAACATTTTTGTTAATATTTGTACTAACATTCTTATTTTTTTTCAAAATATCAGGATTCACTTAAAATCACCTTCCTATTAATGTACCAATTCCATATGTTACAAGCATTGTTAATATACCAGAAATAACATTTCGTATAACGCTATTTCTCCGATTTGAATTTCCAAGAACTGCGGCAATAAACCCTGTGATAGCCAAAGCAATTACGACGGAAATAAAAGTTGCAAAGACCTTTATTGATTCGGGCAACATTGTGATTGCTAATAAAGGTAGAATCGAACCCAGAGGGAAAGATATCATTGACGATAATGCTGCAGCATATGGACTCGTAAATTCACTGATATCAAAGCCAAAACGTTCGCGAACAGATGTTAACAGTGCATCTTTTTTCATCATTTCAGAAGCTGCCTTAGTAGCAAGCTCGGGTTGGATTCCTTTTAATACGTATTTATCTCTGACATATGATACTTCTCCATCATAGTTCAGTGAGAGAGCCGATTTTTGTTGAATAATTGCTTTTTTCTGTGCATCTTTTTGTGCATTTACTGATACATATTCGCCCATGGCCATTGATACAGTTCCAGCCAACATTCCAGCAATTCCAGCTAGAAAAATAGCATAGTTATTGTCAGTTGCTCCGGCGACACCAATAACAATCCCAGCGACAGACAAAATACCATCATTAGCCCCCATCACGGCTGCTCGCATAATATTGACTTTTTGCGCGAGACTTCTTTTCTTCTCCATTACACTAATCCCTCCAACTAGTTTAGAATATTTCTAAACTAGTAATTATTATAGTATACATTTGAAGAAATGTAAATTGATAACAAAGGAGTATGAGCAAAAAATAAGTAATCATAAATTTTTACTTTGAATCAGTTAGTAATTATGCTAAAATTGGAAAAAAGTAATTGAGAATGTTTATCAATTAACTGTTCGTTAGTCTCTTATTAAATGGCAACTTAAAAAGGGTGAAAAAAATGAAAAAAGGTGTTTTATTAATTAATTTAGGAACTCCTAAGACTCCTACGCCAGCTGATGTGCGTATTTATCTAAAAAAGTTCTTGAGTGATCCGCGTGTGATTGATATGCCAGCGTGGAAATGGAATCCAATTTTAAATTTGGCAATTCTACCCCACAGACCTGAGAAATCAGCCAAGTTATATCAGACAATTTGGTCAGAGGAACATGGTTCACCTTTGCTTTATTACACACAACGACAAAAAGAGATGTTGCAAGCAGAGTTACCTGATTATGTAGTTCGCTATGCTATGAGTTATAGTGAACCTGAAATTGCAGAGGAACTTCTTGAGCTGGAGCAAATGGAAGTCGATAACTTAACAATTATTCCATTGTATCCGCAATACTCAACGACAACGGTTGGTTCGGTTGTAGATGATATCAACCGCTTTTATATGGGAAGAATAAAGATACCTAATCTAAAGATAGTCACAGATTTTTGTGACTATCTTCCATATATCAATGCACTGGCAGATAAAATAAAAACGGCAATTAATGAATTTCAACCAGATAGACTATTATTTTCTTATCATGGTATTCCTGTTAGTTACGTTGAGAAAGGTGATCCATATGCTGAACGGTGCAAAATCACAACCAAGCTGATAATGGAGAGACTACAGAATGTTCCGTATACTGAAACCTTTCAGTCTAGATTTGGACCAGACAAGTGGTTGACACCTGCGACAGATGATACATTACGGGCTTTCCCTAATGAAGGAGTTAAGCGTGTATTGGTGGTTGCTCCAAGCTTTGTTTCAGACTGTCTTGAAACATTGCATGAACTTGAAATTGAGAATCAAGAATATTTCATGGAAAGCGGTGGCACGGAATTTAAGATGGTTCCAGCACTTAATGATGATTTTGCTTTTACCCAAGTACTTAAAGGTCTGGTATTGGACCAAGATACTAGGTCTGTTGCAGAACCTGACAAAAAGCTGGGAATCAGATAGTAGTGAGTCTTATCAATAGATTTTGAGCACTATTTTACTCTATAATGATTTAAGGGATACAGAGGCTTTTCTTTGTATGGGGGTGAAGGTGTGAAAAAATTAGGTTCTGGAGTAGGTTTTTGGGCAAAACTATCGCTTATTTTGACCTTAGCTCAGTTGTTGATGGCAATTTACAAAGAGGTTCAAGTGGCAAAAGGTAAAAAAGTCAATGATAGGAGGCAAAAATGATGAATTTAATTAAGGGATTATTTAAGTTCGTACTTGCAGTTGGTTTAGTTGTTGGCGGTGTTTTAGTTGGTGGAACTATTTTCGCTTCTAAGAAGATTGATGATTTAGGAGATAAGTTGCAAGACAAGATTCATGGAAAATAAGGATTGATTTGTTAATTTAAGCGAAGTAGAAGGAGCTAAGTCATGAGCTATTTTCTGGCTTAGCTTTTTACTTGTTTGCAGATATATGATACAAGTGGGAGTGTGCCATAAGTCGGGGGAATTTGAGTACTAACTCGAAATTACGAACATAGCAGGCACTTTACTATAAGTAATTCGAAGTTAGACGGAGAATTTTGACTTATGAAACACGTTTATACGGAATAAATAGAGAAACTGAATCAAAATTTAACTTTTGACCCAGCACCCTCTTGACTTTTAAAATCTAAAAATCCATAATTACATTAAAATCAAAAGATGAGTAGATTAATTTTGAATTAAGAGAGCTATTGTGTTGCTGGAAGATAGTTGAAAGATTGGTTGAAGATGGTCTTTGATAAAAATGATGAATTGGTAAATACAGTAAACTGATTACGGAGATGCCCGTTACCGCATTGAAGTGGACTTAACTAATAATTTAAGTTTATCAAGGTGGTACCGCGGCAAGAGTCGTCCTTCATATGAGAAGGGCGGCTTTTTTGTAGAAGATGCGGAGAAGAAAGGAAGTCAGAATATGACATTAGATTTAAGCAAGTTACAATTACCAACTGGAGAAATAGTAATTGATGAGAAAATATTAAAGGATTATGGTCAGAATAAATTTACCCAAGAAAAAATTACGGGTAGCAAACCGGCTGTTTTAATTGATGCCAAGAGTATTGTGGATGTACAAGCGACAGTTAAATTTGCTAACCAGGAAAAAATTGCAGTTACAGTCTACGGTGGAGGAACTTCGATTGTTAATGGCTCAGCTGGTGAAAATGGTGGAATTGTCTTGAATCTGACAAAGTTAAATAAGATTATCGAGATAAATACGGCAGATCAAACGGCCGTGGTAGAAGCTGGAGTTTTAAATGGAACATTGGATGAAGAAGTGCGTAAGCAAGGTTACTTCTTTGCACCAGATCCAGGCTCAAAACCAATTAGTACAGTTGGCGGAAATATTGCGACGAATGCCGGTGGGATGAGTTCTTTAAAGTACGGAACAACAAAACAATCCGTTTTAGGGCTGAAAGTTGTACTGGCTGATGGGACAATTGTTGAAACTGGCGGACGCTGCTTTAAAAACAATGCAGGTTATGATTTGACAGATTTATTTGTTGGTTCTGAGGGAACGCTGGGGGTCGTAGTAGAAGCAACAGTTCGAATCCTACCGATTCCTTTTGGCAATGCAACAACAGGCTTGGCAACATTTGCAGATATGAAGGCATTGAGTGTTGCTGTTGAAAAAATATCAGCTAGTGGCTTAAATCCGTCGATGTTAGAAGCATTAAATAAGACGTCGATTGAAGCACTTGATGCCCTTGAAGGGACTGATATGGGCAAAGAGGGTGCAGAGGCATTGTTGATTTTCCAATTGGACGTAACACCAGAAGGAGCATTAGAGGCGCTTAAGGAGACACTAGAACAAAATAAGGCCTTGCACGTTTCAGTAACAGATGACTCTGAATACGCAAAGAAAATTGTCAAAATAAGACAGGACTATTATAAAGCAGAAGCGGCTTATGGGAGACTAGTTGTCGAAGATGTGGCAGTCCCATTATCTAAGCTCCCAGAACTTGCAGAGTTTGTAGATAATCTTAGTTTTACTTCACCAGTTAAGGCGTTCTTAGGCGGCCATGCAGGTGATGGTAATTTCCATCCGAACATTGCAATTCCTAAAGACTTAGACACAATCCCAGAAGATGTGCAGAGTGCAATCACTAAGATTTTTGCTTTTGCACAGTCACTGGGGGGAACCATTTCTGCCGAACACGGAATCGGTGACCTAAAATATGGATGGATTGTCTCACAGTTGGGGCAAGAGGTTGTCGATTTGCAACGTAAAGTCAAGCAGGCATTTGATCCTAATAATATTTTGAACCCTGGGCGCAAGATTTAAATAATAATGTTTGAAGTTAGACAGAGGATTTTGACTTATGATAACCCCCTTTAGTTTGTTAAAGACTAGGGAATATGACCTACAAAGAAATCTTCATTAAGGAGATAAAGTGAATCTCAACATTGGAACATTAAATAAACTAACAGAACAGCATTATGAACTTTTATTTGAAGCAGATCCTAATAAAAAATTGATAAGCAAGTATTTGCAACGCTCATTTTGTTTCGAAGCAACTTACGATAATGAATTATTTGGGGTATTGATTCTTTTACCTACGCACCCTGAGACGCTAGAGGTTGTTAATATTGCTGTAGTTTCAACACAAAGAAACAAGGGCATTGGCCATCAACTTCTTGCTTTTGCTGAAAAGTATGCACGGAACAATAGTTACAGATGTCTTGAGATTGGAACTGGGACAACCAGTTTTGGTCAACTTTATCTTTATCAGAAATGTGGTTTTCGGGTTGTTGGAGTTAACCAGGATTTTTTTACAATTCACTATGATAAAGAAATCACTGAAAATAATCTTATTTTAAAAGACATGATACGCTTGAGAAAAATTCTTAAATAAACTAGAAACTTTTATTAGATTAAAATAATAGAGAAGCTGGATCAAAAGTTAAATTTTGATTCAGTTTCTCTATTATTCCGTATAAACGTGTTTCATAAGTCAAAATTCTCCGTTTAACTTCGAATTATTACTTCGAATTACTCAAATTTTCCCGACTTGGATTAAAGTTAACATAAAATATATCATCCAGGCTTATCATTGAAGTTCATTACTCTCTGACTTTTCCCAATCAAGTTCATGGCTTTTCGTCTGTCTACGGTCAGTCAACAGAGCAATAGGTGATAGGACTAAAACAAGCAACGCGCCTAGTAAATAGGTATGGCTGAAAGCTCGGCTGATCTGTCGGTTTTTAGTATGTTTAATTTTTCTTAAGGCCTTAGTTAAAGCTTCTTTTTGTGCCAACTGTTTAATACCAATTAATAATTTATTCTGACCTTGAGCTATTTTTTGACTGCCAACGCTGATTTTCTTTGAAGTTGACGCAATTTTAGCTATGGTGGTATTCTCATTTTCGAGCTTAGCTAGTGTCATCGTTAATTGCAGATTGCTGTTTTTAAGACTTTCAGTTGCTGTGGCAAGTTTCTTTTCTGCTTGATAAATCTGATGAAGGTCGGTGCCCTTTGCAGGCAATGGTAAGTTTGCTGTGGATTTAGCAGCTTGTTTAAGTGCGCGCTGTAAATTTTTCTGTCCATTTTTGGTTGTTAACTTAGACGTTTTAGTAGTTGTAAATAGCTTATTCAATTGTTGATGAGCCGCTGTTTTCACTTGTGGCGAGAGACGTTGGTGATCCATAATTTGAATAGCATCTTGGTGAATATGTTGTTTAGCAGTGTTAACATTGCTATCAAGAACCGTAACTAGAATGGCAATTCCCAAGCAAGTCCCAATTTGACGAGCAGCATTGACAATTCCTGAACCAATCCCGCTTTTATTCTTAGGCAAGTGCTTAACCGAGGCGACCAAAGATACTGAAGAAAAGCCGAAACCGAACCCATTGATTACGAGAAAAGTAATCATAATTGCTCTAGGCGTTGTGGTGGTAATAAACGACAACAACGCTAAACCAGCGGCCATGACTAACAGTCCTATCAGAGTAACTGGGACTGCACCAATTCGATCAAAAAGTTTAGTTCCTAAAGGCATGGCTATCATAATGGTTAAAGAAACTGGAATAATGACTAGTGCCGCATGTAATGCATTATAGTTTAAAACATCTTGTAAAAAATAATTCAAAATCAAGGAGGGACTGACTAGGGCAAAACCAGTCAAAAAGTAAACTAAACTAGAAGCAGTTAATGTTTTTTCACGGAATAGATCCAATTCAAGTAATGGATTTTTGACTTTACTTTCTATAAAGATGAATAATCCAATGGCTAGTAAACCACCAATGATTGCTCCTAAGATAGTTCCTGATTGCCAACCATATTGATGTCCTTCTAGTAGTCCAAAGGTTAAGCCACCTAAGCCTAATGTTAAAAGGATAGTTCCTGGCAAATCAATTCTGCCAGCTAAAGATTCGTCATATGACTCTCTTATCCAAATAGCAATAATTAAAAATGCAATGATGGTTAAGGGAATATTGATACCAAATACCCAGCGCCAAGAGACATATTCAATGATCATTCCGCCAATTGGTGGTCCTCCGGCAGCGGCTAGGGCAGTTACAGCCCCCACAATACTGACAACTTTAGACATATTCTCTTTACCAAAAATTTCGATTCCCATTGGTAAAACAATGGGAGTGATAATAGCACCGCCTAAACCTTGAAAAAAACGAAAGGCAATCAATTCTGGTAATGAAGTGGCCAACATACAAGCCGTTGAAAAGCCCCCAAACAATGCTAATCCCAGTAACATGACTTTTTTGCGCCCATAACGATCCGCAATCTTTGAACCTGTGATCATAAACACTGCTAAAGACAAGGTGTAGATTGTTGCTACCCAACTAGTGTCGGTAAGACTGGCATTGAAATGAGTCATAATGTTGGGTAAAGCAATATTGACAATGGTACCATCTAACGTTCCCATAAACATCGCAATCGTTAACCCAATAAAACTAATGATTTTGGTAGTTTTTGACATCTCGTACTCTCCTCTCGGTAACAAATGGGTAAGCAAGAAACATATGTTACCTTTATTTTGCAATTTTTAGTATAATCAACTGTAGGGACTAACACAATCGTTATTCGCTAAGTGATACAAATTGCTATAATTTGTTACCAATACTAATTAGGAGATGTCATTTAAATGAACGGTAAGCAACGTATGGTTGAACAATCTAAACAGTGGTTGTGTGACGCACTCATCAAATTGATGGAAACAGAAGATTTTCAAGATATTTCCATTACTGAAATTGCGCAAACAGCCGAATTGTCACGAAAAACATTCTATCACTCGTTTAAAAATAAAGAAGCCGTGATTAATTATCTATGCGACCAGCTATTCGAGCAATATTTTGAGCAGATTATTCAGCAAAGGCCTCAAGCTAGTGAAATTATGTTAAGCACCACTTTCGGTATTTTTTTAAGTTTTGGGTGGCAGAAACGGACTTTAATCCAGTTACTGATTCGGCAGGGATTATTCGACCATATGAATGAGGTTTGGCAACGAAAAGCTATTCCACGTTATAATCAGTTTACTGCTCCTTGGCATGTTAATGGATCACCCACCCAGGTAAATTATGTGATGGCTTTTTCATTAGGTGGTTTTACTAATATCCTAAGGGTTTGGTTAGGGCAAGATAATCCTGAACCACCAGAAAAAATTAAAGACTTAATGTTGTCGGCCGTTCGTCAGCTGGCTGATAGTTTGAACTCGAATCAATAAAAGCATCAATTTTTCAGTTTGCAAAAATTCTGTTTGTGACTTCTGAAATATATTTATCTGAAGTCAGTAAAAAAGAAGCTGGATCAAAAGTTAAATTTTGATTCAGTTTCTCTATTTATTCTGTATAAACGTGTTTCATAAGTCAAAATTCTCCGTCTAACTTCGAATTACTACTTCGAATTACTCAAATTTTCCCTACTTATGGCACACTCCCACTGCTTTTATTATAATTTTACTCAAAATATTCCGTGGGGATGAAGGGCTGTCCTAATGTCGCAGCCATAATTGCTTTGATTGAATGCATTCGGTTAGCTGCTTCTTGGAAGACAACCGAGTTAGCACTCTTGAAAACCTCATCTGTTATTTCAAGTGATTCCAAGTTGTATTGCTCTGCCAGCTTTTTGCCAATGGTTGTTTGCTTGTCGTGAAATGCAGGCAAACAATGTAAGATGATTGTATCTTTTTTTCCGGTTTCCTTTAATAATGCACTATTTATCTGATAGGGAAGGAGCAATTTAATTCTTGCGTCATAATCAACATCTTCACCCATTGATACCCAGACATCTGTATAAAGTGCATCAGCATTGGCAGCAGCTTTTTGAACGTCATCAGTGATCAATAATTTTGCACCGCTTTTTTTCGCTGCTTCAAAGGCGAGGTGCTGCACCTTTTTTGAGGGCTGCAGAGATATAGGTGAGCCAATATGAATATTCACACCAAGGATTGCACCTGTCATCAAGAGACTGTTAGCCATATTGTTACGGCCATCACCGACATAAGTAAGTGTCAATCCCTTGAGCTTGTTAAAGTGTTCCTTGAGTGTCATGAAATCAGCAATCATTTGGGTTGGATGCCAATCATCGGTGAGACCATTCCAGACCGGAACACCGCTTTTTGCTGCCAATTCTGTCACTGTTTCTTGGGAGAAACCACGAAATTCAATTCCATCGAACATACTGCCAAGCACGGTTGCAGTGTCTGCAACGGATTCTTTGTTTCCAAACTGAATGTCGTTTTTTCCTAAGAATTCAGGATGTGCACCTAAGTCTGTCGCAGCAACGGTAAATGCTGAACGGGTTCGTGTAGATGCTTTCTCAAATAAAAGCGCAATGTTTTTCCCAGCAAGATACTGATGAGCAATATTTTGATTTTTTAATTCTTTTAGGTGAATTGCAAAATCAATTAAAAAATTAAGTTCCTTAGCAGAAAAGTCATTTTCTTTAAGGAAAGATTTACCGAAGAAATGATTCATGATATGCCTCCTATAAGCTCACAGTTACATTTTGTAGAACTTCTTTTATTTTGTTAACACCGTCTAATAATTCAGAACTCATGATTGTCAATGGTGGAAGAAGGCGAAGTGTGTTGCTTCTAGATGAAAGTGTCAATACCCCGACCTTATGCAATTCAGTGATTACCTGATTAACAGGAATAGAAGAATTAATATGGATACCAATCATTAAGCCCTTGCCAGAGATTGAGTCAACGACCTCTAATGAAGATATTTCCTTTTCAAGAAAGTACCAGAAAAAACTAGCTTTTTGTTGGACATTATCTAAAAAAGCGGTGTCTAGTGTCTCTAAGACTGCAGTTGCAGCACTCATTGCGAGTGGGTTGCCACCAAAAGTTGAACCATGAGAACCGGGACCAAAAGCAGCAGCTAACTCATCTTTTCCAATCATTGCACCAACTGGGATTCCATTTGCGAGACCTTTTGCTGCGGTTACAATATCAGGATCCAAATTATAGTTTTCATAAGCAAATAGCTTACCGGTTCTTCCCATCCCTGTTTGAACCTCATCAATAATCAGTAATACATTAGTTTTCTTACATTTAGCTGCAATGGCTTGCAGCCAATCATAATTTCCGACAACAATGCCGCCTTCTCCCTGAATTACTTCTAGGATCACAGCTGCAAATGAGTTATCGATTTTTTCAACTGCAGCAAAATCATTGTATGATTCAAATGTGATATCAGATAGAAATGGACCGAATCCTTCTTTAAGCTTATCGTTGCCCGTTAATGAGAGTGAACCATAGCTTCTACCATGGAAGGAGTGATCAAATGCCATCATTTTGCTTTTCCCAGTTGCTTTACGAGCCAACTTCAAAGCAGCCTCATTCGCCTCTGTTCCGGAATTACAAAAATAGACCTTTTTGGCAGCACCTTTAATCAATAGTTCAGCGACATCTTCTTGCAGCTGACTTTCATAAAGATTTGAAGTGTGCCAGATCTTGTCTAACTGTGCACTTACTGCGTTTTTGACTTTCTTTGAGCTGTATCCTAAGTTGCAAACCCCAATTCCGCTGGTTAAGTCGAGATATTTCTTCCCCGTTTCATCAAATAGATTGACACCTTCACCCTTAACTATTTCAAAGGGAAATCTGTTGTATGTTTTAAAGATAGATTGCATTTTCATTCGCTCCTTCCTGGATAATAGTTGTTCCTAAAGTAGTAAGTTGATTAGTAATTTGCACACTTGGGACGCCGAGATTTAGTGCGCTAAAAGCTGCCTTTATCTTTGGCTGCATTCCCATCGTAATAATTTTTTGTTCTTGTAACCTAGCTGCGGTGCTGGGGGAAAGGCTTCGGACGACCTCCCCCTCATGGAGAACACCAGGAACATCTGTCATTAGGTACAGTTTCTCTGCTTTTAGGAGACCGGCGATCCTTGAGGCAGCGGTATCTGCATTGACATTTAGCCATTGCTGCTCGTCTGTTAATGCCATCGGTGCAAGAACTGCGACATGCTTCTCCAAAACTTCACTGAGTAATTTATCATTAATCTTATTGATTTTACCAACCAGACCATATTTTTCTTTATTAAGAAAGGATCCATTCAAGATAGATTCATCAGCTGCGTTCAAACCAAGTGCAGGAATTCCAGCTTTTGTCAGTTTCATTAATAATTGAGGCTGTGTTTGTCCTAATAAGACCATCTGTGTTAATTCGAGTGTTGCTGAATCTGTAACGCGCATTCCATCAACTTTTTTGACAGGAATTTTGAGTTTATCAGATAGTTCCGAGATTTTACTGCCACCGCCATGGATTATCAAAATCCGTTTGTTTGCTAACATCCATTGGTGAATTTGTGCAAAGAACGAGGATGTTAGTGTTGCAATCGAATTACCACCGATTTTAATTACAATTAAGTTCTCCATCTTGAAGTCTCCTTTCTTTAGGTATTAACTGCTATATGTTGCGTTGATTTTTACATATTCATAAGTCAAGTCACAGCCCCATGCTTGACCATCATACTGACCGTCATGAAGATCAACGGTTAGGGTGATCATGTCTTGTTTGAGGCTATTGCTGACTTCGTCTTTATCAAAAATAGCAGCTAGGCTTTGCTTAACAACCAAGAACTCATTGATTTTGATGTCAATTGTTTGTGGATTGTATGTTGCTGGAGTCGCTCCAATCGTACTGATAATTCTTCCCCAGTTAGGATCTGCTCCAAAAAGAGCTGTCTTAACGAGGTTTGAGCCAACAATTGCTTTTGCGATTGCTTGTGCATCAGTTTTGTTTTGTGCTGCTAAAACATTTGCCTCAACTAGTTTAGTTGCACCCTCACCATCAGCAGCAATCTTTTGTGCCAGTTTTTGTAAAACAAGATGAAGAACCTCTTTGAATGTTTGGTAATCTGGGCTTGCCTTAGTTAACGGTTTGTTGCCAGCCATCCCATTGGCCAATGTTAGAACCATATCATTTGTTGAAGTATCGCCATCAACTGTAATTTGATTGAAAGTAACATCTGTTAATTCGCTGAGTAATGGTTGTAAGGTATCATCGGCTACTGCAACATCTGTTGTAATAAACGCAAGCATTGTTGCCATTTTAGGATGAATCATTCCAGAGCCTTTAGCAAAGCCTGAGATTTTGCAAGTAGTTCCTTGAATTTTGAAATCAACACTGATGATTTTTTGCTTTTTATCAGTTGTCAGAATTGCCTTCGTGAGCTCGGTACTGGAAGTTAATGTCAATTCAGCAATGCCCTTTTCTATTTTATCCATGGGTAAGCATGCTCCAATTAAGCCAGTTGAAGCAACTCCTACGAGTTCGGGCTTAATATTTAATTTTTCAGCAATCAATGTCTGCTCTGTGAGGACGTCTTTTTCTCCCTGGAGACCTGTGCAAGAATTTGCAATGGCACTGTTAGCGATAATTGCTTGCAGTTTATGACTTTTGCTAACTGTTTCTTTTGTTTTAGCGGTTGGAGCTGCGCAAAATTTGTTAGTTGTGTAGACACCAGCTGCTGTAGCCGGCACTTCGGAATATAACCAACCAAAGTCTAATTTTTTATGCTTGAGACCAATGTGTTTTGCATCGCTGTAGAAACCCTTGGGCCATTCGAAATCTGTTTCTGTAAAGTTTTTAGTAGTTGTCATTTTCTATACTCCCTTTAGATGTATGTTAAGGAAAAATGGGTAATGTTGGTAGACCACTGGTAGGCTCTAAGTTCCAAAGAAGATTGAAATTTTGGATAGCTTGCCCAGCAGCACCCTTCATCAAGTTGTCAATCACAGATACTACGGTAATCGTATTAGTGACTGGATTGTAGTTGATTCCAATGTCACAGAAGTTAGAACCAGCGACTTCCTTGATAGTTGGTAAATCATTGTCTCTGAAACGAACAAAAGGTGCATCATCATAGAATTGATGAAAGCATTCTAATAATTGTTCATTTGTATATTCTTTAAGCGGTTTAAGATAAATAGTTGCCATAATTCCGCGAGTAACAGGAATCAGAGTTGTTGAAAATTGAATAGCTGGAATATGAGAATCCCATTCATTTAATTTCTGCATAATTTCTGGGATATGCTGATGTTTATTCATTTTGTATAGCCATACATTTTCATTTATAAAATTATATTGGCTACTTGGACTTAACTTCCTCCCAGAACCCGACACACCTGATTTTGCATCAACAATAATTGCATTAGTTTGAATCATGTGTTCAATGACCAAGGGTGCTAAGCCAAGTAATGTAGCAGTTGCATAACAGCCAGGATTTGCGATGTATTTACCAGGATTTTCTTCTGGGAATTCAGCTAGACCATAAGTGGCCTTTTCTAACAAGCCTGCAGGAGCGGCCTTCTTGTGGTACCACTTCTCATATACAGCAGGATCTGTTAAACGAAAGTCACCTGATAAATCAATTACAGGAAAATCTGCTAGTATGAAAGGTTCCATCAGGTCCTTAGTGACTCCAGCAGGGGTCGCACAGAAAAGCAAATCATTATTCGCCATGATTTCTTCAGGATTGAAAGGCAAGATAGGCAGATGAGCAGAGAAAAAAGCGGGAACCTCATCATCGAGGAAGCGGGAAGCCTTGCCTCCTTCATGACCATAGAGCTTTATTGCATCAACATTGGGATGTTGTGCCAATAAGTTGAAGAGAACATTCCCGCTGTATCCAGTTGCTCCCAAAATTGCGACGTGCATAGAATCACTCCTTTAAATTCATTTTTTGTGAATAACAATTCATTTTGATGATGATAACTATAATCCTTTTTATTTTTTATTTCAATAGTTTTTTAATAAAAACCCATATTTTTCTTAATTAAATGAATAAATATTGTTTTATTAGCGAAATAATGTATAAAGAATCTATTACTAAACAAATAAAGTTGAATCTGTCGTTGAATTGTATATCAAGTGCAGCATTTCGAATCTAGCCTTACATATTGAACTAGTCATTTAGATATTGCAGCTTAATTTTAAAGGCAAGGGTTTTTAATTGTTAAAAAAAAATAAAAAAAAGAAACCGTGAGAATTTGTGAGTGCTATATAATTACATCAGATTTAAGATACAGAAATAACATATAAACACTGAGGAAATAATTTTTGTATAACTTTTGAAACAAATTTGCTATAATCTAAGGCAAAAGGGAAGAAAATTAGTTCTTAAAGTAAAGGTGTACACATATGGAATTTTTGAATGTCTTGAATGATTTTGAACGTGATAAAATTAACTTATTTGCAGAAATTTTGGATAATCCAAATAGAGAAATCGAGCTTAGAAATTTGCAAGAGACCATGGATGTGTCTCGTTATAAAATTGCGAATCTTTTGGAGAGTTTAAATTATGATATTAAGTTATTAACTGAATATTCAGGTATGACCATTAATGCGCACATGGTAATTCCCAGTAGGAACTTCTCACGCCATACATTAAGCATGATCAAAAAGTATTATTTTGAATTATCACCAATTCGTGTGCTAATGATAGAAGTTCTGGATGGAGGAGAATTTCCGAGCTTTCAGAAGATGGAAGTAAAGTATTCGTGGCCAAAAACTTTTTTTTATCAGCAAAAGAACAAATATGATGATTTATATGAGAGCTTTTTAATTGCTCGTCAAGTGGATGAAGAAGCCAGTTTACGGTATTTTGTCTATAACTCTTTTGCCTTTTTTGGTGCGTTCCCTGATAAGTTAGAGCGCTTAAATCTGCGGGATTTTAAGGCTTTGAAGACTATTTCAAATACACAGAAATTTAAGGCAGAACTGATGCTCTGGATTGTAGAAAAACGTGTGCTGAATAAGAAATTCATTTCTGATCGTAGTTTGGTTATTGCTAACGAACTTGCTGCACCAGCATTATTATCTTTTCTGCCAATTTCAAAGAAAAAACTTCAACGAGAATCATTATTTGTTGTCCAATTTTATTACTACACAGGAATATTTAATGTTGAAAAATTATCGGTATCTGCTTTTAAGAACGTAGAACATGGACATTTTAGGGAAATTGCGCTGGTACTTCTGGATGGCATAGAGAGTTTACTTGACGAAGAGGATCATTATCAAGATGAAATTATGAGACTTTGCAATGAGGTTAGTTCACAAGTGATTTTGGATAAGATTTGTTTTATCCAGACTGATCAGTTTAGTTTAAACATTCAGTACTTTGCTGATGTTTATCCATTTTTAAATAATAAGGTAAGAAAAATGGTTGATACGATAGCTCAGCACTGGACAATCCCAGATAAAAAAAGAGCATATTTTAACATAATTACGTCGATGCTTACTTCTGAAATTCCTTTTTCAAAGAGCGACCGTGTAACATTATGTATAGATTTCTCAGGAGGACCATACGTTAATTCATACATCTTAAGCCTTTTTAAGAGCTATGTGAACATCAATGTGAGTGTTTCAAATATATTAACAAGTGAAACAGATTTATATTTAAGCGACCAATATATTGAGTATCAGCTACTTAATCAAGTTATTTGGCTGAAGCCGCCAACACCGCTTGATTGGGCTGAACTGGGTGAGAAGATAGTAGAGATAAAGCAGCACAAGTATCAATCAGGGAAAATAAAATAAGAAGACTGCTTAGTTGGGGGATGAATGCATGAAGAAAAAAAATAGAATGAAGAAGAAAAAAACGTGGGTTCTCACAAGTTTAGTCACGGGGACTTTGTTGTCTGCTCCTATGATTTCTAATATTCATGCAGCTGTTCCTGATGTGAACGCACAGGAAACAGACACGACAACAACTCAAAACCAGTCTGATGATGACATGACGACAATCTCCAAGGATAATTTTCTGAATTACTTCACACAAAATGGTAATGCAGTTAATAATTACGATAGTTCAACGGGCGTGCAGGTGTTTACAACAACTACCAATCAAGCTGGAAATATTACTTTTAATGGATTAGTTAATCTAAACAACTCTTTTGAGATAAAGGGTGCAATCAATGTTGGGAAAAGCACATCTGCAAATAAAGTTGCTGATGGCATAGGATTTGCCTTTTATCAGGGAGAAAGGAGTCAGTACAGTAGCAGCAGTAATAACATATATGGCGGCAATGTTGGAATCTACGGGGTCCCGAATGTTTTTGGTTGGAAGCTTGATACATATTCGAACGATGGTGCTATAGATGGTGACTCTGATGAGGGACTGCCAACACCGTATGGCGCTTTTGTATCAACAGATTCGACTGGGAAAGGGACAATTGATAAGCAATCGGTACAGGGAATGGGCTCTGACTTTGAGGATGGTCAGCTGCATGATTTAGATATAAAGTATGATGCAACGACTAAAATACTTAGTGTTGTAGTGGATGACACGACTTTTAGTGAAAGCTTAGCTAGTAAGATAGATTCTCAAAATCCGCAGTATTCATTCTCAATTGCAGCTTCAACAGGTGCGCTTTCGGCCGAGCAGACATTTAGATTTGATTATATGAAATATGTTGCCGCACAGAATGCGACAATTAATTATATAGATGAGAAAACGGGTAACACACTGGATTCGAGCACCATAAGTGGGGTTTCTAATGCCCTAATTGACTATCCAGATGCAAAGATAGAGGATTATGAGAATGAAGGATATGAAGTTGATACTGACAAAACAGATTTGACGAACTCTTCTCGCTTTGATAGTGACGATACAAAAGATCAGACATTTTCAGTTTATTTAAAGCACAAAACAACCACGACGACTACTGCAAAGGTTGTCCAGCAAAAGATTAGCTATGAATATGAAGACGGAACAAAAGCAGCAACTGATAGTATTCAAAAGTTGACATTTGTTAATGAAGTTACAAAAGACGAAGTTACGGGTGAAACAACGAGTACATGGACGCCAGAGAATGGAACAGTGTTTAGCAAAGTCATTTCACCAGAAATTACGGGATATGAGGCTGATCAGACAGCTATTCCAGAGACCGCCGACATAAGTCAAGATAGTAGTGCTGCAAATTATGTTGTTAAGTATGCACCAAAAGACGAGCAGGCTACAATCAGGTTTATTGATAGTTTGACTGGTAATGTGATTTTTGAAAAACAGCTTAGTGGTAAATTCGGGACGACTGCGAGCTATAAACTAGCAGATGATATAGCGCTAATTGAGAATCAGGGATACTTCGTTAAGTCTAGTACTCTGCCAAAAGATGGTATTACGTTTAATGAAGATGGACAGACTGTAATCTATGAGGTTAATTTGTTACCAATTGAAATAACTCCAGATGCAAACTCAGATTCAAAGACAAGTTCAGATTCAAAGACAAACTCAAATTCAAATTCGGATTCAAAGCAAAATCTGCAGCCGCAAATTCCAACAATAAGTAACAATTCTGGTATTGGTGACAAGGTTGAACAGACTGAATTATCAACTGAAATAATAAGCCAGCAAATTGAGAATGAAGCAGTGAGCTATATCCATTTTGTTGATCAAGCAACAAATAAAATTGTAAAATCTGATATTTTGCTGAAGCAAGATGGGTTTTATCCAATTAAAGTTGTAGCTACGACCTTGAAAAAATATGGTTATCAGCTGCAAAATGATTGGAATGGAACTTATAATAATTCAACTGGGAGTCAAAAGAATATTAAAGTATATGTTACAAAGGGGCCAAGAACTCAAGCTAATGCAAAGCCAGTACTAAAAAATTATTTGCAAGCAGATAATTTTAGTTTTCGGGATAATACTAGCCAAAATCATAATGGGTTGCTCAATCAATTTTTTAGTTCTGCAGGTAGCGTAGTGGATGTCAATCACACATTAATTCCTAAAGTTGGTGGTGGCGGAGCTGGAACTGGACATGAGGTCGCTAAGATTCTTGCTGTTTTGGCATATTCCGTCAATTTTAGCAGAAGATAATAATAGTATGGGTTCAATCTTTTCCATAATTCAAGCTCTAGATTGAGTTGGAAACGAGATCAACTGCTTTAGGAATATAGCTGCTAGTAAATTGAGAATCTAGCTAGTGTAGACATAAACAAATAAAAGAGCAGATCCCAAAATGTTCAATCGAAATTACAAAAGAAAGTTCTTTAAAGAAAATTACTAAGGAAATCGTAGAACAAACATTGATAAAAAATAATTATAATAAGACACTAACTGCAAAAGAGTTAGAAATATCACGCTCTACACTTTGGCGAATTCTTAAAGAATCAAGTGGCTGTGAATTTAATCACATGTATAAAAATTTTATAATGGTCTCATTAATGATTTCGTATAACCGTGTTCCATAAACAGAAACGCTCAATCTGGCTTTGACTTACTAATAGCAAAGAATACAGGTTGTTGCAATTCATCTCTAGTATCCAAAACTTTTAATTTATCTCATGTTTTTATAGCAAAACATATTGAAAAATAATTATTTTGCGCTTATACTTTCTTTAGGGTAACGCTTACAAAAAGCCTGCTGCTAACTTAAAAATTTTAAGGATGGGAAGTCGTTGGTTATGAAAGCTGCAAGAATTTATGGGGAGAAAGATGTTCGGTTAGAAGATGTTAACATCACTGAGCCTAAGAGAGATCAAGTTCAAATTAAGGTGAAGTATTGTGGAATTTGCGGAAGTGATTTGCATGCATATCTTGAAGGCTGGGGACTTCCGACTGTAGCACACCCGTTAACTGGAAAATCAGTTCCAATTACACTCGGTCACGAATTTGCAGGTGAGGTAGTTAAAGTTGGAAGTGACGTTGATGACTTGAAAGTCGGTGATGCAGTTGCGGTAGAACCATTGATTGCATGTGGCAAGTGTGAGAACTGCCGCAAGGGATTTTATAATTTTTGTAATAATGCAGTTGCAAAGGACGGCGCCGGCAATTTCTTGGGCTTTTCAGATGATGGCGGTTTTGCGGAATATGCTAATGTTGATGCTTTTTTTGCACACAAAATGCCAGTGGGAATGCCTTATGAACTAGGGGCACTTGCTGAACCAACTGCTGTAGTTTTTGAGGCAATCAAGAAAAGTGGTTTGCGTGCTGGAGAAGATGTTATCGTTGAAGGTGCCGGACCAATTGGATTATTAACAGCAATTCTAGCAAAACTTGCCGGTGCTAATCGGGTCTTCGTAATTGATGTTTCGCAAGATCGTCTGAATAAAGCAAAAGAATTGGGACTCAAGCGAATTTTGAATCCCAATAAGGTAGATATTCTAGAAGAAGTTAGAAAAGAATGTCCTAATGGGGTGGATGTTTCTTTTGAAGCAGCAGGTGTTCAAGCTACATTTGAAAATGCTTTGAAGTTAACAAAAAGAACTGGAACCTTGCAGATTGTTGCCCTTTTTGGGAAAGCGCTTAAAGTGGATATGACAAATGATGTTATTATGCAAGGAATCGATATTATTACGACTCTTTGTTATAACAATTCATATCCAGAAGTCCTAGGAATGCTGAACAACCATCGTGAACTTTTCGGTAAGTTAGTAACTAAAAAGATTCCGTTAAGCAAAGTTGTTGAGGAGGGGATTAAGACTTTAGCTACCGAAAAGAACCAAGTTAAAATCTTAGTTTCACCCGAAGCATAGTTTTCGGATTAAGTTAAGGTGTTGAATTACATCTTTTTAAAGTCCTATAAGTTTCTGTAATATATGGTGTATGTAAAAAAATAAAAAGTAGCCTCAAGAAATCAAATTTTGATTTCTTGAGGCTGCTTTTTTAATTGATATTCAAATTTTTCCGACCTATATTCCTCTTATTCAGCGTCGGCAATTGCCTTAGCAATATCATCCTTAGAAAAGTCATGCTTCATGAACTCTTTATCAGTGACCGGCAAGTGTTGTTCAAGGGTGTCGAATTGTTGAACTGAAATCGTTCCTTCTGCAATCTTGAAGTCCAAGATATGTCCACCAATTGAATGATCATCCGCTAAAAAGTGATTATGGAATCCTGCAACGGCTGCACCATGAAAGAGTGCTGGTGAATAGTAGCTCAGCAGTATTCCTTTGACATTTTTTGCTTCAAATATACTTTGATTTTTTGCAGTTTCAGCGAGAGTTGCAAAGGGCTTTGTTGATTTAACAACTGCTCTGGTCTTCAGATAGCTGAATGTTCCCTTGACTAAGACTGAAAAAAAGGTATTTGAATTTGGCTTACCTTCAAGTGCAGCTTTTTCAAAGTCAGCAGATGATGCATTGTTAATTGTGCCAAGTTCATTGTAGTCAGCAAAATGGCTGTTTGCAAAGGGCATAATAAAGTCCTCTTTTAGTACATTGACATTGCCATGGCTGTCCACTTGGTAGGGAACCCCATCCAAGATAATAAGTTCACCATCAAGTCCCTCGCCAGTTCCGATACCGGTATCGCCATGAGCAAGTAATTCGCCCATCGTGATTGTACCGGTAAGAAGGCCTGGAACAAGCAATGCAAGTGTCCCATGTTGATAAAGTATTTTTGAATTTTTCATAATAATCTCCTTGTTAAACAAAATCATAGTATAGTCCAAGGTGTCAGTGACATCTCAACATTAAAATAATAACATAGATGTTTTAAAATGGATTACTTCGTGCACAAGATATTAGTTTATGAATTTTTTGTGAATACCTTAAGAAAATACAAGGCATCTGCGTAATAAATCTTGATTTTAAAGAATTCTTTAGATACGATAAGGGTGTAGTTTGTTACAATTAACCTATGAAGTATGGTAGTTTTACCATATGGTGCTTTGTAAGAATATATAACAAGGCATGGAAACCCTAATCTTATATCGAGAGGTAGATATTATGAAAATACTAGTTGTTGATGATGATAAAGATATTGTAGAACTTTTGAGTATTTATATTGAAAATGAAGGCTATGAAGTTGAGAAGGCATATAATGGCAAAGAGGCAATTACTAAGTTAAATACTAATCCGGAAATTGGATTGATGATTTTGGATATAATGATGCCACAAATGAATGGCAGCGAGGTTATCAAGGAAGTCCGTAAAGATTCGCAAATTCCAGTGTTGATGCTCTCTGCAAAAGCTAGTGATATGGATAAAATACAAGGCTTGATTCAAGGGGCAGACGATTATGTAACGAAGCCTTTTAATCCGTTAGAAGTTATGGCTCGTGTTAAGTCATTATTGCGTCGTGCAGAACATACGGTCAAAAATGAAACACCCGATATTTTAAAAATCGGGCCATTAATAATCAAGAAAGATTCTCATGAAGTTGAGACAACCGATGGGACATTAATTCAGCTTACAGCTTTGGAATTTGGAATTTTGCACTTGCTGGCTAGTCATCCAAATCGTGTTTTTTCAGCAGATGATATCTTTGAACGTGTTTGGCAGCAAGAATCTGTTGTTTCAGCAAAAACGGTGATGGTTCATGTCAGTCATTTGCGTGACAAGATTGAAGAAGCTACTAACGGTGAAAAAGTTGTTCAAACTGTTTGGGGTGTCGGATACAAAGTTAAAACACATTAGAATGGAGCTGGTTAAGTGAAACTCACCGCACGTGAAAAGAGTGAATTGTTCGGTGAAGGAATTGTAACCATTATTTTGCTCTTATTACTTAATCTATCAATATATGTGTTGTTAGATCAGTTAATAGAGTCGAATCCAGGTCTTGCTAACGGAATCTTTCAAATAAAGATGTCGTTAGCATTTGGTCCAAACCATATCCAATTTTGGAGTTGGGGGTGGGTCTTTTTAACTGTGATGTTAATATTAGATGTGTTTATCATCTACTGGCGTCTGTTAAGAAGGTATCGTCAGATGCAGTTACAGCACGTCATATTTGAATTGCACTATATTGCTGATGGCCATCTAGACCACCGAATTCCTTTCCGATTACAAGGCGATATGCAGCGTGTAATCTCAAGTATTAATGTCCTCGTTGATAGTTCATTGCGCGCAATGGAAGAAGAACGTAAAATCGAACGCTCTAAGGATGATCTTGTCACAAATGTCAGCCATGATATTCGCACACCACTGACTTCGATAATTGGATACTTGGGGTTGATTGAGGAAAAACAATATCGCTCTGAAGAAGATATCTTGAAATATACGCACACAGCCTTTGTTAAGGCAAAGCAAATGAAGTTGTTGGTAGAAGATTTATTTGAATATACAAAGGTAAGACAAACTTCTACACCACTTAAACTTAGCCAAATTGATTTGGGCCAGTTACTTGAACAATTAGCCATTTCATTTGAATTAGAAGCAAAGAAGAAAAATGTAGTTATTCAGACTGGGAAAATCGAAAGCAAATTGTTAATGGATGCGGATGCAGAGAAGTTGGTGCGGGTATTCAATAATTTGATTACAAATGCATTGAAGTATGGTGCTGACGCTAAAACAATTTGTATTGATGCGAAGAAAGTGTCTGAAAAAGAAATCGTTGTTAGTATCTCTAATGATGGCAAGGCAATTCCTAAGAAGTCTCTGGCCCAACTCTTTGATCGCTTTTATAGGGTAGAGAGTTCACGCTCTAAGGAGACTGGTGGAAGCGGACTTGGCTTGGCAATTGTCTTGAGCATTATTGAGCTGCATCATGGTTATGTTTATGCGGAATCAGATGATAAATTAACAAGTTTTATTATGCATTTTCCAGTTAACCAAGAAATTGAGCTGCGAAGAGAGAAAATTGAAGAAAAGAACTAAATAGTCGTTGTCACAACAGTCCTTTTTAGGTATTCTAGAATAGACTCGAAATTTGAAAGGACAGGAAGAAATGTTATTTAAAAGAACAAAGAAATTGTTTTTAAGTTTAGTAATCGCAACGACTGCCTTTACTACAAGTGCAGGAATATTTAGTGAATTACAAGTGAGCGCTGATAGTACCAATGCACAGGATTTGAGCTTGGATGTTAAGGCTGCAATTGCTGTGGATGCAAAAACCGGTCAGATTTTGTATGCCAAGAATGAGAATCAGGCGCTGCCAATTGCCTCAATGAGTAAGTTGATTTCGATTTATTTAGTGTTGCAGGCAATTAAGGAAGGAAAACTGTCATGGAATCAGAAGGTGTCAGTTGATAGTGATTCTTATGAGGTAAGTCAGGATGCAACACTATCGAATGTTCCGTTGTTAAAGAATCATACATATACAGTTAGACAACTTTATCAAGCAAGTTTAATTTATTCTGCTAATGGTGCAGTGATGACACTTGCTAATGCAGTGTCTGGTTCGCAAAAAGCATTTGTCAATAAGATGAGGTCTTTGGTTAAGAGCTGGGGTATTAAGGACGCAGAATTATATACGGCGTCGGGCCTTGACAATGATCAAGTAGGTAATGCTAAGTATCCGGGTGCTTCATCGGATGCAGTTAATAAGTTATCTGCAAAGGATACGGCAGTTGTCGCAGAGAAACTCTTGAAATATTATCCAGACATCTTAAAGACTACAAGCATTACGAAAATGAAGTTCAATAATGGTACCAGTGAAACTGAGATGGATAATTGGAACTGGATGTTAAAGGGATTAGCGAGTGCATACACTGAATTGCCAGTTGATGGGCTGAAAACAGGAACGTCAGATAGCGCAGGGGCTGACTTCACAGGGACAGTTCATAAAGATGGGCATCGGATAATAACTGTTGTGCTGGGAGCTCAGCATACTAGCGATACGGATATGTCTAGGTTTACCCAGACGCAGAAGCTGATGTCATATGTATATAATAACTTTACGTATACAAAGATTGCTGCTAATCAGACATTCAAGAAGGCAAGCTCCTTACCTACGTTCCATGGTAAAAAGCTAACTGCTAAGGTCGTCAACCAAAAAGCTACTAATATCTGGCTTAAGAATGGTGTGTCATCTAAGAACATCTCAGCAAAATTAACTGCAAATAAGAAGCTGTACAAAAATGGCGGTTTGGAAGCACCTCTGGCAAAGGGTAAGAATGTAGGTACCTTATCACTTAGTGTAAAGGGACAGCAATTGAGTTTCTTGAATGGTTCAAGTGCCTTGAAGCTGACGGCCACAAATACACAAAAAGTGGAGAAGGCAAATGTCTTTGTTATCATGGGTCGAGCGATTAAGAATTTTTTCAGTAATTTGTTCTAAAGAAAAATTAATTTTGTGAAATGTATCTGCATGATTTATTGATTTAATAATCGAGGGCAAAATATAAAAAATCAGTTCATTTTTGAACTGATTTTTTTGTCTATGACAAAGTATTTACGTAAGCTAATATAAACTAGTTAATTGGAAATGATTATAAAGATTAAAGTGAATTTTTAACTACCATGGTAAAAGGTTCTAATATTTGAGGTTTGATATATTGTTAATCGTCTGTCAGTAATATTTTAGACTTTTGCGTAGTACAGAATAAGATAGAACTTCTATAAACTTAACTCCTTTGTTCACATGTCTAAGTGGTACAGCAAATCACACTAGCACTATATATAATGACCAGTTATTTTTGTTCTATTGGAATTAGTATTTCACAATATCCCTTATCCACTAGGTTTTGTTTATATCTTTCAATTATAGGTTTACTTAATACATTAAGCTGATTTTTAGCAATAGTTTGTGCTATGTTCATATAAAAGTCAATGATTACTTTTTCAATATGCGCCACTTTGAAAACAGCGTATGTGCCTCCTGTTAAAGTTCTTTGCTCGACATTATCTTTAAACCTTTTTTTATCGGTAATAAGACAGACATCATAGCGGCAATCTTTTGCAGGTGTATTCTGTGGATTATCTAAAGCAATTCCCAAAATGGTTGATTCTTGAAATAGCTCTTCAGCTTTGACCCACTTTTTAAAAGCTCGCATTAAAAGCTTATTTTCCGTGCCATAAATTCCAACTCTTCTAAAATAAACGACTTTTGTTGATTTTAAATATTCAATCTTCACTTTTATTTACTCCATTTTTTTACTCGGACGTCCTGTATTAGTAGCATAACCCCAGTTAAAATGAAATACACTAATATTTTTAAAAAATTATATATTGATCTAAGTCTGATTCATATAAAATCTGTCCAAGTGCTGTTTTATATTCATGAAAATTTAGAAATTAACTTAACTTGCACTTTTTTTGATTAAATGATGCTGGAAATATCATCAAATTATTACTTGGAATATCGGAGAATTATTTAAAAATAGTGGGAAATTAAAAAAGCAAAACGAATAATAATAATTAAGTTATTAAGAAATTCATAAGGTTAATTAATGAAATAGGCAAGTATGTAGCTTTCTTGTTTTTCATGGATATTGAGTGTATATTATAGATTGTTGAAGTAGATGATTAAAAAAGCAGAGGAGAGAGAAAATTGAATATGATTAAAGAAGAGTTCAAAAATATTTTGAATCATAGGTTATTGATTGCTACAATCTTAGCAATCATGTTCATACCTTTTTTGTACTCAGTATTCTTCTTAAAATCAGTATGGGATCCTTATGGGAACGCTGGGTCATTACCAGTTGCCGTGGTCAATGAAGATAAGGCAGTTTCATACAATGGAAAGAAAATGCAAGTTGGGGCCGAATTAATTAAGGAATTGAAGAAAAATGATTCTTTGCAGTGGCATTTTGTATCTGCAAAGAAGGCTTTGGATGGGATGAAGCATAAAAAGTATTATACAATTATTACAATTCCAAAGAATTTTTCGAAAAATGCTACAACCGTCTTGAATAAGAATCCAAAAAAATGAGATTAACTTATAAGACGAACGATTCACTCAACTATATTGGTAAGGTTATTAGTGAAGAAGGGGCAAAACAGCTTAACACTAAAATCAATGCAACTGTGACGAAGGCTTACGCAAAAACAATGTTTGCGACAATCAAGCAAGTTGGGACAGGCTTCACAACAGCTTCAAAGGGTGCTAATAAGTTAAAAGAAGGGTCAACAACATTATCAGATGGACTTAACACATATACTGCAGGTGTTAAGAAGATTAATGATGGTGTAATTGAATTACAAACAGGTGTTGTACCATTGAGTCAAGGTGTGATTAAACTGGCAACTGGGGCAACCGCACTTCAAAGTGGTGTATCAGAGTATACGGCTGGTGTGGCTAAAGTCAATACTGGAACACAAAAATTGAATAATAGTACAGGTACACTTGCAAGTGGTGTTAGTAAGTTGGCGACGGGTTCGAATACGTTGACAAGTGGATTGGGCACGTATACGAACGGCGTTGGAACATTATCGAGTGGACTAAGTAAACTCTCCAGCAATTCCAGTACGCTTAATAGTGGAATGCAAACTTTAGCAAGTTCAACATCACAATTACCGACTGCAGCTGCTGGCTTTTATGTCATGAATAATGTATTAGCACAGGATGTTAGTCAGATAAATAGTGCTCTTCAAGCGAATAAAGACAGTGTCAATTCTATGTCTAATTCAATGGCTGCAGTGAATACAGAAATAAATAGTACTAAATTTCAGACGCAGTTGGCTACATTGAAGAGTTTGGCTGGACAAACGGGTAATATTAAAACTATGCTTGCAGAATTACAAACAACATTATCAACCGTTGCGACTGCAAAGACAGATTTTAGTACTAGTCTAACAGCTAGCTTAAAGCAAGTGGCAACTAATTCATCAACTGTTTCTGCACTTGCTAAGAGCATGCAGTCAGAAGATAATATGACAAATGCGGATAAAGCAAAATTAGCACAAATTATAGCTTTGTCTGGGAGTGCAACTGATAGTAGTGCAAATACAAACGCCACAAGTAATATTGCTGAAATTAGTAATATTCAGACGGCGGCAACAACATTAAGTGAAAAGACAGATTTATCATCACTTTCTAGTAAATTAGAATCAATGAATGAATTGGTATCAGAGATGGATTCTTTAGGCACGGCAGTAACTAATTTGGAAAATCTTATGGATACGAGCAACAAACTGACTGACAATGATGCACAAACAATGGTTAAATCAATTTTGACTTTAACTAATAAAGTATCTGAATTAAAGAGTTTATCAGACACGGCTGCAAGTAGTGCAAATGAATTTAACTCAAAGATTAATGCAAGTAGTCCGGATATTGATGCGACGACTTTGGCCTCAGCAGAGGCTATTCAAAATAAAGTGGCAACAATTGCAAGTACTTCTACTTTAAGTTCTGAAATTTCAAAATTAGTTAGTGGAGTAGCAACTTATACAGCTGGAACTAATCAGGCAAGTTCAGGTGCGAGTCAATTAAGTTCTAATAATTCGTCTCTTACAAGTGGAGCCTCACAACTTTCAACTGGTTTAGGAACACTCAACAGCAGCGTTCCAGCCCTTGTTTCGGGTGTGAGTCAACTTGCATCTGGTACAAGCGAATTGAATAGTAATAGCACTACCTTGAATAGTGGAACGGCACAGCTGGCGAGTGGCTTGAGTCAACTTAATAGTAAAGTGCCAACACTCTCTTCTGGTGTTAATCAGCTAGCAAGTGGGACAAGTCAGCTTAATGCTAATTCTTCAAAATTAACACAAGGCTCATCGAAGTTAGCTGATGGTAACAAAGCGCTTGCTAAGGCTCTAGGCAAAGGCGCGAAGAAAGTAAATGCAGTTAAGACATCTAACAAGACATCAAATATGTTTGCAACACCATCTAAATTGGTTCATAAGAATTACAGTACGGTTCCTAACTATGGATATGCACTTGCACCATATATGCTTTCAGTTGCGTTATATGTTGGTGCCTTGGTATTTAACTTAGTATATCCAATTCGTCGTTTATCGACACCAGATGGTACGGGAACAGAGTGGTTCTTGAGTAAAGTTGCGATTGGGGCAGTTGTGGCAACGGGAACAGCGGTGATTGAAACGTTGTTAATGATGGCAGTAGGATTGACTCCAGACCATCCTTTCCAGATGGTTCTTAACGCAATCGTATTCTCGTTCACTGCAATGTACTTGATAATGTTCCTTTCAGTCGCAGGGGGGAATCCTGGGCGCTTTGCTGCAATGATTCTTTTGGTTATCCAACTCGGCGGTTCAGGTGGTTCATTCCCAATTAATATCACGAATGGAATGGATGGTTTCTTCCAGGCAATTAATCCGTTCTTACCAATGACATACTCCGTTCTTGGATTCCGTGAATCATTGACTTCGGGATTAGGTTCTGGTCAAGTTGCATTTTCAATTGGGATTATGCTCATCTTCATAGTAGTTTCATTGCTATTGCTGTGGGTAACGATGGTTACAAAAAGAAAAAATGGTTCGGTCAGTTATGCAGAACCAGCAACAGAAGAAAAAGAATAATTGGATTTGATACTAATCTAACGACTAACGACCATCAAATTCTGGTATTCAAAAAAGAATCTCTTATGGAGGTTCTTTTTTATTTTGGAAAATAACATGGGGGAGATAGTAAGTAAGAGACTGCAATTAAAATAGACAAAAAAATCAAACTCCATGTTCTAAATGAACATTTGAAGTTCGATCCAATAAGTGGCTATTGTTTTAGTCAATTATAAATATATAATCAAATTATATAGGATAATATATTTTTTATTCTGAAAAATCAACATCCTTTGTTTCTTTTACTGTCAAGAGCGAAATCAAACAAGCAACAGCCATTATACCAAGATAAAGTCCAACAAATTTTATTCCCCAATTGTCAGCTAACCAGGTTGCGATGGTTGGTGTAAAAGCAGCGCCGACTATCGCAGCCAGGTTGTAAGAGATTCCGGCACCAGAGTAGCGGACTTCTGTCTTAAATAATTCAGGCAATAAAGCCCCAACAGGTCCAAAGGCAATTCCCATTAATGTGAAACCAACTACTAAGAAAATGATGACACCAGTAAAGTTACGCTGTCCCTGCAGAAGATAAGGAAAAAGTAGTGAGAAAATAATTAAGGCACTCGAAGAAGCTAATAAGACGCGCCGACGGCCGAAGATATCAGCAAGTTTGGAAGCATATACGATTAAAACAGCAAAAACAATAATAGCACCCATTAATAAAAACAAATACTCACGATTAGAAAAGCCTAAGCTTGTGATTGCGTAAGTTAAAGACCATGTTGCCAATGTATAAAATAATGTATATGTTACCGCAACAATAAGAGTGCCTTGAACAATTTGACGCCAAGAAGTCTTGAAGACGAGTGTCAATGGAGATTTGGTAGTTAATTGCTTAGCTTGGGCTTGCCTGAATAGAGGAGTTTCTTGCATCTTTGTTCTAACCCAGAAACCAACAACTACTAAAACAGCAGAAGCGAGGAAAGGTACACGCCAGCCGAATGTAAGCATCTGGCTAGGGGTCAAGAAGGTTTCAAGCAGGAAGAACAAACCATTGCTTAAAAAGAAACCGAGTGGAGCACCTAATTCAGGAAAAGCTCCATAAAATGCTCGTTTGTCTTCGGGGGCGTTTTCTGTAGCGACAAGTGCGGCACCTGACCACTCGCCTCCAAGCCCAATTCCCTGAATGAATCGGCAAACACAAAGTAAGATGACGGCAAGTATTCCAAGAGTGTGGTAATCCGGCAGTAGACCAATTAGCACGGTTGAACCACCCATGAGTAGTAGTGAGACAACTAATGTTTTTTTGCGTCCAACCTTGTCTCCAAAATGACCAAAGATGAATGATCCGAGTGGACGTGCCACGAATGCTACCCCGAACGTTAACAGACTTAGTAATGTGGCAATTGTAGTTGTTACTTCAGGAAAGAAAACCTTTGGAAAGTATGTAGCTGCTGCTGTTCCATAAGCGTAAAAATCAAAAAATTCAATTGCGGTACCAATCATTGAAGCTAGAATTACCGTTTTTACAGAGTCGCGTGCTAGGTCTGGTTGATTCAGAGTTGGTAAGTTAACACCTGTTTTTGTAGCAGTAGTCATTATAAATATCCTCCTAAAATTATAAATGCGAATGATTATTGTTATTTCTGGTTAATAGTCGCTCAAGTCATCTTCAGTCCCTCCTTAATTAGAGTAAAGAAAAAAGCCAAAAGCTTAAACAGCTTTTGGCTTGACCAAGGCTGTCCGCAATTGCAGACAGCAAAAAGCAGCCCGCATCAATTGATAATAATAATCGTGCTGATAATCATTGAAATTGTAATGTAAGCTGTCTCAGTCATTTTTAATCCTTCTTTACTTTTTTTATTAGTTGTGAATATACACACAAAACATTTTTTTGTCAAACTTTTTTATAAAAATCATCAGATTATAAATTTTTTAAAATTGTAATCCTTGCTATTATAGGGCTTTGAAGATGGAAAAAATGAAAAATAAAATTATTTAGAAACTTTTTTTATTTTTTTATAAAAAAAGAGGTTGACTAGAAAAAATAAGGCGTGTAACATAACACCCGTGAAATGAATTAATACTCAGGTAGTTTTAATTATTAGTTTAGAATTTATTTAAGTACATAGTTGTCTTAACTTATATGCAACATATCGCTTTTACACACGTAGTTAGTGGTTGGGGGAATGTTCATGAAGTTAAAGTATGAGATGCTAGTATGTTGTAGTTGTGGCGAAGTTGTACCACAAGGCAATTACTGTGTTGAGTGTGGTAAAGAATTCGTAGATACTTTGGATCGAAGAGAAAATATTGCAGTTGGGACTTGTGTTAATTGCGGTTCTCTGACACCTAATAAAGAGTATTGTTCAATATGTGGGTATAACAAGAAATGCACACAATTATTTTAAGCAATATAAAATTTGCATTCGCAAGGAGGTTGAAGCACATGAGCATGGAAAAAATGAATAGAAGTTTTCTAGTAAATATTATTATTAGCTTAGTCATTATTAACACATGCGATTGTGGTTTGATGTCTAGGTAGTTTTTAGTTACCTAAGAAATTGAGAATCCATCGCATGAACTAATGTAATGTGGTGGGTAAGCAGGAAGCATCCATCACAAAAAATGATGGATGCTTTTTTATATAAAAAAATCAGATGAAAGGAGGTGATTCTGAATTTTTCATAATCGTTTTTAAGAGGAGGTGATGGTTTGTTAGGACAGCTAAAGAAGGATTCAGCAGTAAATTCTACTAAGAAAATGGGTGCCGATTTACTTTTACAGGAGCTTGTGAAACAAAAAGTAAAAGTTGTGTTTGGGTATCCAGGTGGAGCGGTGCTACCACTCTATGATGCAATCTACCGGAATTCATTTCACAACATTCTGGTACGTCATGAACAAGGAGCCATTCATTCTGCAGAGGGTTTTGCAAAGTCAACTGGTGAAGTTGGAGTTGCTTTTGTAACCTCAGGACCAGGAGCAACAAATGCAATCACAGGGATTGCGGATGCGAAGAGCGATTCTGTACCACTGGTGGTATTTACCGGTCAAGTTGCGACCACTGTCTTAGGAACAAATGCTTTTCAAGAAGCCAAGATCATTGAGATCACAAAACCTATTACAAAAGCAAGTCTGCAAGTTACAGTGGCTAAACAGTTACCAGAAGTAGTCAGAAGAGCGTTTAAGCTAGCTGTTAATGGAAGACCGGGTCCGGTCGTTGTAGATTTACCCAAAAATGTTATGACGGAATCTGTTAGTGACTCGACTAATCTGTCTGAGATGTCCGAGAATCCGTTGAAGATGAGTACGGCGGTAAGACAAAAGTTAGTTGAGAAATTGCAGAAGTCGAAGAAACCAATTTTGCTTATTGGTGGGGGAATCTTGAGTGCTAACGCAAGCCGAGAAGTTCGACAGTTTATTGAAAAGTATCAGATTCCTGTTGTTTCAACGCTGCTGGGTCTGGGGGTTGTACCGAAAAATGAGAAACTTTTCTTAGGAATGGGTGGAATGCATGGTACATATGCAGCCAACATGGCATTATCTGAATGTGATTTTTTATTGAACATAGGTTCCAGATTTGATGACCGCTTGGCAACTAAGCCAGCTGAGTTTGCTCCAAAAGCTTGGATTGCACATCTCGATATTGATCCACATGAGTTGAACAAAATCATTAAAGCAGATTTGGCTGAAGTAGCCGATGCTAAGGATGTATTTCAGCAATTACTAAAAGCCGATTTTGAGTTAGGCCCAATTAATCAATGGTACTTGCAATTACGAAGTTGGCAAAAAAAATATCCGTATCATTATCGCCGGCAAGAAGGGGTTATCAAACCGCAAGAAGTTGTTGAAGAAGTGGGAAGACTGACGCAAAGTGCAGCCATCGTCGTGACAGACGTTGGGCAGCATCAAATGTGGGCAGCGCAGTATTATCCATTTTCTAAGCCTAGACAATTAATAACAAGCGGTGGTTTGGGAACTATGGGGTTCGGATTGCCGGCTGCAATAGGAGCAAAGGTTGCTAATCCCCAAAAAACAGTTGTGTTATTTGTAGGCGATGGCGGGTTCCAGATGACACTAGAGGAACTTGCAGTCATTAAACAATATGATTTAGATTTAAAGATTATTCTGATTAATAACCATGCACTAGGAATGGTAAGACAATGGCAAGATTTATTTTATGAAAAAAGACGTTCACAAACGATTTTTGATAAACAGCCGAATTTTCTTGGAATTGCTCAAGCATACGGAATCGAAAATCTAAAACTTAACCCGAATAATTGGAAGGAAGCATTGGCAGATGCTTTTTCCCAGAAGCACTGTGTCTTAATAGAGGCGCCAGTGCCACAACTTGAAGAAGTAACCCCGATGATTGCACCCGGGGCACCAAATCATGAAATGTTCGGAATCAAGTAGTATGAGCAAAAAAGAACGACTGAAACAATTCAGAAAAAACTGAATTATCAAAAATGTTTGAGAACGCCAGATGACAATTGAATAAGCACAATGACGGTAATCATATGTTTATTTGCTATGCCAATCACAATTATATTTTACACAAATTATATGATATATGAAAGCTTATTATACTAAAAACTTTGGAGGAATTTAAAATGTCAGTTGATATGTTATATGGAAAAGATGTTACTACTAATTATATGAAAGGAAAGAAGGTCGCCTTTATAGGATATGGTGCACAAGGTCATGCACAAGCAAACAATTTACGTGATTCAGGTGTAGATGTAATTGTTGGAATACGTCCAGGAAAATCATTTGATAAAGCAAAAAATGATGGCTTTGAAGTATATTCAGTTGCCGAGGCGGCTAAAAAAGCAGATTGGGTACAGATGCTTACTCCAGATGAAGTCATGTCGGATATCTATAAAAAAGAAGTTGCACCATATCTTGAAGCTGGTAACGTATTAGGGTTTTCACATGGCTTTAATGTCTATTACAAAGAAATTGTTCCACCTACAGATGTTGATGTTGTTATGATGGCGCCTAAAGGTCCAGGTAACTTGTGTCGTCGAACTTATATGGAAGGTTTTGGAGTTCCTGCACTTTATGCAACTTATCAAGATGTATCAGGTCATGCAGAGGATTTTGCAAAAGAATTTGCAAAGGCTAATGGAGCTGCAAGAGCTGGATTGTTGAAGACGACATTCAAGGAAGAGACTGAAGAAGATTTGTTTGGTGAGCAAAATGTCTTGATGGGTGGGGTAACAGCCTTGATTGAAACCGGTTTTGAAGTCTTGGTTGAAGCCGGGTATTCCCCAGAACTTGCTTATTTTGAAGTTGACCATGAAATGAAGTTGATATGTGACTTAATCTATGAGGGCGGCTTTGCCAAGATGTACAAAGATTGTTCAAATACATCTGAATATGGTTCATATACACGTGGACCTAAAGTTGTTAACGCAGAATCTAAAAAAGCAATGAAAGAAAACTTGCTTGAGATTCAAGATGGTACATTTGCCAAAGAATTCATGGCAGATTATCGTAACGGATTTAAGAAACTATACGATTATCGTGGCAAGATGGAACAGTCACAATTACAAAAAGTCGGCGAAGAATTGCGGGCTAAGATGCCATTTGTTAAAGAAGCAGATAAGTATAGCAAGTAGTCACGGTAATTAATAACATATTTTTTATTTGACAGATTGGGTTGGTTGTTGCTCAACTCTGTTAATACATATTCTTATAGTGAGGAAAGGGTGAGATTATTGAATGTATTGACCAAGGAAAAGCTGTTAAAAAAGGAGAATGTACAACAAGCCTATGATGTTCTAAAGTCAGTTGTGCGCCATACTCCTTTGCAATATGACGCATATCTTTCACAGAAATATGACTGTCAGGTCTATCTAAAAAGAGAGGATTTACAAGTTGTTCGTTCGTTTAAACTGCGAGGTGCATATTATGGAATAACACAATTGTCTGAAGAAAAGCGAAAAAAAGGAGTTGTCTGTGCGAGCGCAGGTAATCATGCTCAAGGAGTTGCTTGGACTTGCAAGAAGATGGGGATTCCCGCAGTTATCTTTATGCCGACTACTACACCAAAGCAAAAAATTGAACAGGTTAAGTTCTTTGGCAAAGGATATGCAACAATTCAGCTAATTGGTGATACATTCGATGATTCCGCCAAAGCTGCACAAAAGTATTGTCAGCAAGAATCGCTTACATTTATTGCACCGTTCAATGATTTACAGACTATGTCAGGACAAGGTAGTTTGGCTGTTGAAATCTATCAAGATATGGTTAAAGACGGGATTCAAATCGATTATATGCTAAGCGCAATCGGCGGTGGTGGACTAATCAGCGGAATTTCAGCTTATATGAAAGCAGTTAGTCCGCAAACCAAAATAATTGGAGTTGAGCCAAACGGTGCTGCTTCGATGGCGGAAGCCTTTAAGGTTGGGCATCCAGTTACGTTGCAAACGATGGATAAGTTTGTTGATGGAGCAGCAGTCAGCACGGTGGGAGATCTGACATATCTTAATGCACACGAATATGTTGATCAGTTGGTAACGGTAGCAGAGGGCCATGTCTGTACAACGATTTTAGAACTATACAATAAAGAAGCGATTGTTGCTGAACCAGCAGGAGCCCTCAGTGTATCTGCGCTTGATAATATAAGTAGTGAAATCGTTGGGAAGACAGTTGTTTGTGTGGTCAGTGGCGGCAACAACGATATTGGGCGGATGCAAGAAATCAAGGAACGTTCGCTGGTTTACGAAGGAGAGCAACTGTATTATGTGGTGAATTTCCCACAGCGACCAGGTGCATTAAAAGAATTTGTAAATCAGATTTTAAATGCTGATGATGATATTACTAAATTTGAGTATACGAAGAAGGTCAATCGGGGCAAAGGACCAGTTCTAATTGGAATTCAGTTGGGTAAAAGAGAGAATGTCGCTCAGCTGCAAAGACGATTATCTGCCTTCGATCCACAGTATATTGATTTAAAAGAAAATCAGATGCTCTATGAAATGATGGTCTGATAGGAGGTCAAAGCTTGAAGAAAATCTTAGAATTTAAGGATGTTTCATTAAAGCGAGGAGAAAAAGTTATTTTAGAAGAACTAAATTGGATAATTGAGGCAAAGGAAAATTGGGCAATTCTAGGATTGAATGGTGCTGGAAAGACAACGATGCTAAAGATGATCCATGGTGATTTGTGGCCGTCGTGTGGTCAACTTGAGGTCTTAGGCAATGTGTTTGGGAAATCCAATATTTCTTTGTTAAGGCGTAAAATCGGCTGGGTCAGTAGTGCATTACAAGACTGGCTTCATCCAGGTGATCTAGTGGAACAAATTGTGTTATCGGGTAGTTCGCTAGTATTGGTCTTTATGAACAGTATACAGAAGCAGAAATGCAAGAGGCAAAAGAACAAGTTATACGCCTTGGTGGTGCGAATCTGATTGGAAAGTCATATCGAGTGCTCTCACAAGGAGAACGACAACTAGTTTTGATTGCGAGAGCTCTGATGGCAAAACCTGAGTTATTAATTTTAGACGAACCTTGCAATGGGCTTGATCTTTTCGCACGTGAACGCTTGTTAAATAAAATAGCAAAACTTGCTGTTAGTGAAGATAGTCCGGCGCTGTTAATGGTATCACATTACACAGAAGAAATTTTGCCATGTTTTAGTAAAATAATGTTTTTGAAAAAGGGAAAGATTTATGCAGCAGGGCAGCGTGCGAACCTATTAACAACGGAGAAATTGAGCGATTTCTATGAAGCACCAATTAATATATTGGTGGACGAAGCCAAGCGAGTCATTGTTTATCCAAAGTAATCATAAAGGAGTTGAAAAGTATGAATAAAGAAGTAAAAACTAAAAAGGCACCTAAAGCGCTAGGACCTTATTCACAAGCTGTTAAAAACGGGAAAGTTCTGTATTGTTCAGGACAAATCGGGATTAATCCGATGACAGGAAAGTTTGTTTCTGATTTGAGTGTTGAAGAACAGGCAGTTCAAGCATTGAACAACTTGAAAGAAGTTTTAGGAGCGGCACAAATGACTCCTAAAGATGTAGTTAAGGTTACGGTCTTTATGACTAATATTGCTGACTTTAAAGCTGTCAATGAGATTTATACCAACTTTTTTGCAGATAATGAATGTTTACCTGCACGTTCAGCCGTTGGAGTACAAGCATTACCAGCAGGTGCACTTGTAGAAGTCGAAGCAATCGCACGAAAAAATAATTAGGAGATGAAATAAATGAGCGACACCTTGAATTTTACCATTGATAGTAATGAAATCCAGAAAAGAAGTGATACGATTACTGAAGGAGTGGATCGTGCACCTGGCCGTAGCCTGCTCTATGCAACTGGGCAGGTTAAGAATCCAGAAGATATGAAGAAACCCTTTATTGCAATCTGTAATTCTTACATTGAGATTATTCCAGGACATGTTCATTTGCGAGAGCTAGCAGAAATTGCAAAAGAGGAGATTCGCAAAGCTGGTGGTGTTCCATTTGAATTTAATACAATTGGAGTTGATGATGGAATTGCAATGGGACACATTGGGATGCGATATTCGTTACCTAGCCGTGAACTGATAGCTGATTCGGCTGAAACAGTTATTAATGCTCATTGGTTTGATGGAGTATTATTTATGCCTAATTGCGACAAGATTACACCAGGAATGCTGATGGCAGCGGCAAGAACCAATGTTCCAGCAGCATTTGTTTCAGGCGGTCCAATGAAAGCGGGTCTTGATCCTAAAGGAAAGGCCGCGACACTCTCAACGGTTTTCGAGGCTGTTGGTGCCTTCAAAGATGGGAAACTTAGTAAAGAAGATTTTCTGGAATTAGAACAAAATGCCTGTCCTGGTTGTGGGTCTTGCGCTGGAATGTATACTGCAAACTCAATGAATTCACTGATGGAAGCTATGGGGATGGCCTTGCCGTATAATGGGACAACCCTCGCTGTATCACCGGAGCGCCGTGAATTAGTTAGAAAAGCAGCACGTCAAGTAATGTATAATGTTGAACATAATATCAGGCCAAGAGATATTATGACTAAAGAGGCCTTTGATGATTGTTTTGCATTGGATATGGCAATGGGCGGATCAACCAATACTGTATTGCATGGTCTGGCAATTGCTCATGAGGCTGGAATTGAATATAGTGAAGAAAGAGTTAATGAAATTGCTAAGAAAACACCACATCTGGCTAAGATCGTTCCATCTTCTTCATGGACAATGGAAGATGTTCATCAAGCAGGTGGGATTCCGGCAATCATGAATGAATTAATTGAAAAAGGTGGAATCTTACATCCTGATCGTATCACGGTCACAGGGAAGACAATCAGAGAAAATGTTGCTGGGGCACATACTTTGAACCCTGAAGTAATTCGTCCGCTTGATAATCCTTATTCGGAGCAAGGTGGCCTTTCTATCTTGTATGGGAATATTGCAAAGGATGGTTCAGTAATCAAAGTTGCTGGAGTTGACCCTGATATTAAGCGGTTTGTGGGAAAAGCAATTTGTTTTGATTCTCATGATGATGCTGTCACTGGAATTGATAATGGAAGTGTCAAAGCTGGGCATGTTGTTGTTATTAGATACGAAGGGCCAAAAGGCGGCCCGGGGATGCCGGAAATGCTTAATCCGACATCTGATATCATTGGACGTGGATTGGGCCGAACAGTTGCATTAATTACTGATGGACGCTTTTCGGGTGCAACACATGGAATCTGTGTAGGACATGTTTCTCCAGAAGCAGCTGCAGGTGGCGAAATTGCACTAATTAAAGATGGCGATCAAATCACAATTGATTTAGAGAAACGGACACTTGATGTAGATGTAAAGCAAGACGAGTTAGAAGAAAGAAGAAAGGGTTTAAAATCGTTTGAACCCAAAGTACGTTTCGGGTATTTAGCACGTTATCAGTACCTGGTAACTTCTGCAAATACGGGTGGAATTATGATGGGAGCAGATGAGTTGTTCGGTCCAGCTTCAACGCAAGATAATTAAGTACAGCTGTAATAATAGAGGAGATGGGGCAAAATTTAAATTTTGCCCCCTGGCCTCGATTTATTAAAAAATTTTATGAATGGCTAACCTTTTTTCTACGTGTACTCACCGGGTCCGTGTGTGTTTTTTAGAAAGATTATAGTTT